>NZ_JBOBDM010000019.1:0-90101 GCF_050586605.1 Pseudomonas sp. ES1
GCAGGCAGCACCCGTTCAGGACGGCTTGATTGCAGCCTCGAACGCACGCAACAACTGCTCGGCCGAGTACGGCTTGTTCAACAGCTCTACGCCGGGCTGCGCATCGTCGGCCAGCACCTGGCTGTAGCCGCTGGTCAGCACCAGCGCGATGTCGGGCCAGCGGCGCTTGATGGTGCGGGCCAGTTCCATGCCGCTGACCCCGGGCATGACCACATCCGACAGCACCAGGTCGATGCGCGGCTGGCCGGCTTCCAACAGCGCCAGGGCGCTGATGCTGTCGTGGGCCAGGCAGGTGGCGTAACCCATGTCGGCCAGCAGGTTGGCGGTGAATTCACGCACCTGCAGGTTGTCCTCGACCACCAGGATGCGGCCCTTGGGCTTAACCAGGGGGGCCTCGGGCGCCGCTGCCCGGTCGGGGGCGGGGGCGGCCACCGCCGGCAACGACACGGTGAAGGTGGTGCCCTGGCCGGGGGTGCTCTGCACGCTGATCGCACCACCGGACTGATGGACGAAACCGTACACCTGGGACAGCCCCAGCCCGGTGCCCTTGCCGACTTCCTTGGTGGTGTAGAACGGGTCGAAAATCCGCTCCAGGTCGGCGGCGGCGATGCCATGGCCGTCGTCGGTCACGGCGATGGTGACCTGGTCATCGGTGGTTTCGATGGTGAGGGTGATGGTGCCTTGCCCCTGCATGGCATCGCGGGCATTGACCACCAGGTTGACCAGGGCGGTTTCGAACTGGTTCAGGTCCGCCTCGATGTAGCAGGGCTGCGCGGGGCCCTGCACCAGGACCTGCATATGCGCGCCGACGATGCTGCGCAGCATTTCGGCGATCTGTTCGACCTGATGCAGCACCGGGAACACTTCCGGGCGCAGTGCCTGGCGGCGGGCGAAGGCCAGCAGTTGGCTGGTGAGCTTGGCGGCGCGGTCGGTGGTGTCGAGGATGGCGTCCAGGTAACGCTGCTGGCGCTCTGCGGGCAGCGGCTTGCGGCGCATCAGCTCTGCGGCGTTGCGGATCACCGTCAGCAGGTTGTTGAAGTCGTGGGCCACCCCGCCGGTGAGCAGGCCGATGGCTTCGAGCTTCTGCATCTGGCGCATCTGCGCTTCGGCCGCCTGCAGGTCGCGAGAGCCGGTTTGCACCTGGACTTCCAGTGCTTGGTTGAAGGTGCGCAGTTGCTGCTCGGCGCCATGGCGGTCGTGCACGTCCACCGCGGTGCCGTACCAGCGCAGCAGGGCGCCGCTCTCAGGGTCGCGGTAGGGCTGGGCGCGCACCATGAACCAGCGGTAGCTGCCATCGTGGTGGCGCAGGCGGTGCTCGCTCTCGAACACCTGGCCGCTGGCGCGGGCCTGGGCAAAACCCTGCTCGGCGGCGGCAATGTCGTCGGGGTGCACGCAGGTTTCGGCATACCAGTGGAAAGCCTCTTGCTGGCCGGTTTCGCCGAAATAGTCGTGCCAGCGCTGGTTGAAGAATTCGAAGCGGCCGTTCTGGTCGGCCACCCAGACCAATTGCGGCACGGTGTCGGCGATGGTCTTGAATGCCGATTCGCTCTCGCGCAGGCGGGCCATCATTTCGTGCTGCTGGGTGACGTCCACCGCAGCGCCGAACCATTCGCTGATCTCGCCGTGCTCGTCGAAAATCGGCACGGCCCGCGAGAGGGTCCAGCCGAAGCGACCGTCTGGCAACCATACGCGGTGTTCCAGTTCGAAGATGGCCCGCTCGGCTATGGCCTTGGCGATGGCGGCGAGCACTTTGGGCCGGTCTTGCGGGGGTATGTAGGTTTCGATCCACTGCGGGTCGGGTTGTGTGGCGTCTTGCAGAAACCCCTCGCCGCTGAGTTGATGCATGGCCTGCCAGTCAGGGCTCATGCGATAGATCGCGGTGCTGCTCGCGGTCGCCAGCAAGCGCAAGCGCAGCTCGCTGTCCAGCAGCGCGCGGCCCAATGTGGGAACTGCCGGGGGTTCTGGTCGGCTGTTGGGCATCTGTAGGGGTCCTGAAGTCGAGTGCGTCTGGCGGGCTCCTCAGGTGTGCGCGCCTAGTGATCGAATGTTCAGATTAGCCGCTGCGCCTCGGCCTTGCCGGGATCAGCGCAACACCTGCACCTGCAAAAAAGGGGGCTGCGACATCCGATCCCCTGATGTGGCAAAAAATTCCCTGTGGGATCACGCGGGCCAGTGCCTTGGCGTTTCAACCCAGCTCGCGTGACATCAACCCGTGTTCCTCGCCCCAGGCCTCGAAGCGCTCCAGCAGGCGCCAACCGCGCTTTTGGTAATACGCCTGCTGATCGTGGGTATGCAGGTAAAGGGTCGTGATGCCGGTTGCGCGCGCCTGTTCGCAGATGCCGTCGATCAGTTGCTCGGCCAGGCCCTGGCCACGCGCCTGCGGGGTGACGAATACGCAGGCCAGCCAAGGGCCGAGGTCGGGGCGCTCGGGCAGGTCGTCAGTGGCCAGCGCGGCGCTGCCCAGCAGCTGGTCGCCGTCGAGGGCGATCAGGCAGCGCCACTGGCCATTGTACTGGCCATCGGAGAATGCCTTTTGCCAGTCGGGCAGGGGCATGTCGGCGAATTCGTAGTGGAACTGCTGGTGCAGCCATAGCGCCAGGGTGTCGCTGTGCTGCATGTGGTTTTCGAGCCAATCCAGGCGGAGCATGGGCATTCCTTTCAAGTGAGGCCTTGTTGCAGGCCAGGGGTACCGGCGCTGGGGCGCTCGCGTATGATGGCGCACTTTTTGGCCCGGGCGCCAATGCCAGGCCTGTTCCCCCACGCGAGTAAGGACACCTCTATGCGCGAGCGCAAATCGGCACGGCTGCTGGTCATCAACCCGCAGCAACGGGTGCTGTTGTTCAGGTTCGTGCACACGCAAGGCGCGTTGGCCGGTGACGATTACTGGGCTACACCGGGCGGCGGGCTGGAGGCCGGCGAGAGCTTCGAGGCAGCGGCCATTCGCGAGTTGCGTGAAGAGACCGGCATCGTCATCGATGCGGTGGGTGAGTCTATCGCCGAACGCCGCTTCCCGCTGGTGCTGCCCAGCGGCGAAGAGGTGCTGTCGGTGGAGCGCTATTTCATCGTGCAGGTGGTGCAATGCGCGCTGTCCAACGCCGAGTGGACTGCAAACGAATGCGCGGTGATCGCTGACCATCGCTGGTGGTCGGCCGAGGAGCTGCGGGCGACCACCGACACCGTGTGGCCGCAATGGTTGGTTGGCAAACTGGAGGAAGAGGGCGTGTTTGCTCCGGCGCCGGAACTTACGACAGCGCCGCAAACACCGAGCCGGTAATCCGCTCGCTCAACAGCTCCAGTGCCCGCAGCCCCGCCAGCGAATTGCCCGCGGCATTGAGCGCCGGTGACCACACGCAGATGCTGTAGCGCCCCGGCACCACCGCGACGATGCCGCCGCCCACGCCGCTCTTGCCGGGCAAGCCCACCCGGTAGGCAAAGTTGCCGGCCTCGTCATACAGCCCGCTGGTGGCCATGATCGCGTTCACCTGCTGCGCCTGGCGCGCGCTCAGCACTTGCTCGCCGCTGTTGGGGCACAAGCCGTTGTTGGCCAGGAAGGCGAAACCACGCGCCACGTCGACGCAGCTCATCGACAGCGCGCAATGGTGGAAGTAACTGCGCAGCACCGCGTCGACATCGTTGTGGAAGTTGCCGAAGGCCTGCATCAGGTAGGCCATGGCCGCGTTGCGCGCGCGGTGCTGGTATTCCGACTCGGCCACCACGCTGTCGCTGACGATCTTCGGGTTGGCGGCCAGGCGGCGGACGAAGTCGCGCATCGACAGGGTCGGGGTGGCGTAGCGTGACTGGTTGATGTCGCAGATCACCAGGGCGCCGGCGTTGATGAACGGGTTGCGCGGGCGGCCCTTTTCCACCTCCAGCTGCACCAGCGAGTTGAACGCCTGCCCCGATGGCTCGTAGCCCAGCCGCGACCAGATGCCTTCGCCGCTGTGGTTGATCGCCTGGACCAGGCTGAACACCTTGGAGATGCTCTGGATCGAGAACGGCGTTTGCGCGTCACCCGCGCAGTGCAACTGGCCGTCCAGGCCCTGCACGGCGATGCCCAGCTGGCGCGGTTCGACCTGGGCGAGGGCGGGGATGTATTGCGCCACCTGGCCTTGTTCGAGCAGGGGGCGGACGTGGTCGAGGATCTCTTGCAGAAGTGCTTGCATCGGGGGACCTGGGGCGAAAGGGCAGCGCTTGCGGGAAGTCCTGATAGACGCAGGCCAGCGGCTTCGGAGCACATCGATTGCGTCAAGCGCCGCCAGCCGCTAAAGTCTCGCCCCAGGCGTTCGCTGCGCCCGCGGTCCGCGCGAAGGGGTTGCCCAGGCACAGCACGGTTTCTTTACATTCCAGCTCCCGGCTTGTCGGCGGACCGAGCCCCACAAGGAGTTGGCATGCCCGCCATTCATGCATCCCGCCATCACGGCCTGATCGACCTGCCCGCCTTGCGCAAGCGCGCCAAGCGTCTGCTGAAAACCCTGGACGACGAAACCCGCGCCCAACTGCGCGCCCTTGGCTTGCCCGGGCCCGAGTACCGGCTGGCCGACACCCAGTGGCTGGTCGCCCGCGAAGCCGGCTTCCCCAGTTGGCCAAAGCTCAAGGCCCATGCCGATGCAGTCGATTTCGCTGCCCGCCACCCTGGTTTTGCCGCCGACGGCGAAGCGCAGGTGCAGCATTGGCGCTGCGGCAACGATATCGAGCACAGCCTGCGCATCGCCGGGTTTACCGGTGCCTTCCACATGTTCGACGACCCCATGGTCATGGGGCCGGTGCCGGCGTTGCCGGAGGCGGCTTACTGGCAGGTACGTACCGAGTATGTACTGCGGGCGTTCAAGCTCCCGGCGCAGGATATCGAACAGCGCCAGGCCAGGCAGCGCGCAGCATTGGCGCAGTTGAACAGCGACAGCGAAATGGTCCTCTGGTGCGAGGCGGACGCCTACGACCAGTTGTTCCTGATTCGTGTACTGGCCAGCCTGCCGTGCCTGCCGCGCCGCCTGGAACTGATCGAAACCTGCCAGGTCCCCGGTGTGCAGCGCTTCATCGGTATCGGCCAACTGGCCCCTGATGTGCTGGCCTGGCTGTGGCCACAACGGCGCACCCTCGGCGAGGACGCCTTGGCCCTGGCGCGGCAGGCCTGGGCCGCCTACACCGCACCAGACCCGCGCGCCTGGGCGCAGCTTGCTGGCCGCCCGCATGCGGTCCTGCCGCTGCTGCAGGGAGCGCTGGCGCGCCAGCTGCAGGAACTGCCCGGTGCCGAGGATGGCCTGAGCCTGACCGAGCGCTTGACCCTGCGCATCCTTGCGCGCCTGGGCGAGCAGCCGGCGGCGCGGGTGTTTGCCGAACTGATGGCGCACGAGGAACCGCTGCCTTACCTGGGTGACATGATGTTCGGCGTGCTGCTGCGCCCGTTGATCGACAGCCCACGGCCATTGCTGCTCGAAGGCGAGGGCGCCAGCTGGCAACAACGTCCGTTACGCCTTACGGCGCTGGGTGAGCAGGTGCTGGGCCGGCAGGCCAACTGGCTCGACCAACAGCCGGCCGAGCGCTGGGTGGGCGGGGTGCGGATCGCTGCTGGCCAGGCGCCCTGGGTAGTGAATGAGGCAGGGCAGGTGTGGCAGCGATGAACACTTGAGTTCGCAACGCCGCGCGTCGTCGCTTTTCAAGCGTCGACACCGCGGCAAAATGCGTCGCGAGCAGCAAACGTTTTCCCCTTGCAGCGGTTGTGGTTACTGCGCCGCTACGCGACTCCTTGTATCCTTGCCCATGGCCAGGAATGCGCCTTGTGCCGTTGCCTGCAGGTAATGGCAGCCAGCTTGAGAATTCGGAATCTCCATCAGGTACTGACGTGAAGCGTGACATCCACCTCGTTGTGCTCTTGCTACTGGTTATTGGTTGTTCGCTGGCATCGCTGACCCTGTGGAAAGTCATGGCTTCCCGGGAGCGTGCGCTGGAGGAGGTGAACGTCCACGGGCTGAACCTGACCCAGGCCCTGTCGACCTATTCCGAAGGCATCGTGCGCCAGAGCTCGTTGTTGCTGCTTGGCCTGGTCGAGCGCCTGGAGACCGAAGGCAGCGGCCCGGCGCAGATCGAGCGGCTCAGAACCCTGGTGAGCCGTCAGCAGCCGCTGATGCCGCAGCTCAGCGGCGTCACCATCTACGACAACCAAGGCCGCTGGCTGATGTCGTCCAACCGGCCGATCCCGTCGGGTGCCAACAGCAGTGACCGGGCCTATTTCATCCATCACCGCGACGATCCTTCGCGCGAGCCTTTCATCGGCCTGCCGATCCGCAGCCGCTCCAACCAGGAGTGGGTGATCACCATCAGCCGCCGTTTCAATGACGCCGATGGCGCGTTTGCCGGGGTGGTGGCCGTGACGCTGGGGGTGCAGAACTTCCTGAGCCTGTTCGGCCAGATCGATGTCGGGCAGGAAGGCGCGATCGGCCTGTCCTATACCGACGGCTCGATGCTGGTGCGCTATCCCTTCCGTGAGCAGGACATGGGGCGCAACTTCGCCAAGTCGCCGATCTATGCCAAGTACCTGGTGGAGCAATCCGTGGGGACTGCATCGTTCACCTCAAGCCTCGATGGCGTCGAGCGGTTGTATGCCTTTCGCAAGAACGACCGGCTGGGGCTGGTGACCACGGTCGCGGTGGGCAAGCACGAAGTGCTGGCGGCATGGAAGCTCGAGGCGCTGGTGTCGCTGCTGGTGGTGGCCGGCCTGTTGGGCCTGACGGGCGTCATCGGCTGGATGCTGATCCGCGATATCCGCCGCAGGACCGCCGTGGAGGGTGAGCTGCGGGTCACCCAGCAACAGTTGCTGGACTCCAACCAGCAGCTCGAACGCCTGGCGATGAACGATGCCCTGACGGGCCTTGCCAACCGCCGCTGTTTCGATGAAACCCTGGCGCTGGAAGTACAGCGCGCCCAGCGCCAGGGCACGAGCCTGGCGTTGCTGATGATCGATATCGATTACTTCAAGTTGTACAACGACACCTACGGGCATGTTGCCGGCGACGCCTGCCTGCGCGAAGTCAGCCACGTGCTGCAGGCCTGTGTCCGGCGCGCCGGTGACCTGGTGGCGCGCTATGGCGGTGAGGAAATCGGCGTCATCCTGCCCAACACCGAGCGTGATGGGGCAGAGGCGGTGGCACGGCATGTACTCGAGCGGCTGAGCCAGCGCAACATCGAGCATCGCACCAGCCCCTTTGGGCAGGTTACCGTGAGCGTCGGCATTGCCTCGGTGCCGGGGGCGCAACTGCACAGCGGCCAGGCCTTGATCGACGGGGCTGACCAGGCGCTGTACGGCGCCAAGGGTACGGGCCGCAATCGTGCGGCCTGTGCCTGAGTCGCAACCCTCACTTGCCGCTGACCATCCGCGTCCACAGCCGTGTGCTCAAGCGCATGCCCGCCGGTGACAGGGTCTGGATCGGGAACAGCGTATCGAGCACTGCCTGCGGTAGGTACACCGCCGGGTTGTCGCGCAGCGCCGGGTCCACGTAGGGCAGCGAGGCCGCGTTGCCGTTGGGGTACTTCACCGCGTTGCTGATATGCGCCATCACCTGCGGGTCGAGCAGGTAGTTCAGGTAGGCGTATGCGGCATCCAGGTGCGGCGCGGCCTTGGGGATCACCACCATGTCGACGGCGACCGTCGAGCCTTCGCGCGGGATGCTGTAGCCCAGGTGCACGCCATTGTTGGCCTGCTGCGCGCTGCTCATGGCCTGCAGCACATCGCCGCTGAAGCCGATGGCCACGCAGATATTGCCGTTGGCCAGGTCGCTGACGTACTTGGACTGGTGGAAATAGCTGATCGACGGGCGGATCGCCAGCAGCGCCGCCTCGGCCTTCTTGAAGTCTTCAGGGCTTTGGCTGTGCGGGTCCAGGCCCAGCACCTTGAGGGTGATCGGCAGGATCTGCGTGGGGTTGTCGAGGAAGGCCACGCCGCAGGCGCTGAGCTTCTTGATGTTCTCTGGGTTGAACAGCAGTTGCCAGGAGTCGGTGACGTCGGTGCTGCCGAAGATCGCCTTGATCTTGTCCACGTTGTAGCCGATGCCGGTGGTCACCCACATGTACGGGATCGCGTGGCGATTGCCGGGGTCGCTGGCCTCGAGCAGCTTCATCAGCTTGGGGTCGAGGTTGTTCCAGTTGGGCAGCTTGCTGCGGTCCAGCTCCTGGATGGCGCCGGCCTTGATCAGCCGTGGCAGGAAATGGTTGGACGGGCTGACCAGGTCGTAGCCACTGCCGCCGGTCATCAGCTTGGCTTCGGTGGTTTCGTTGCTGTCGATCAGGTCGTAGGTGGTCTGGATGCCGGTGCGCTGGGTGAACACCGCCAGGGTGTCGTCGGCGATATAGCTGCTCCAGTTGGCGATATTGACCGACTCGGCTGCCTGGGCGGCGAGGCTCAGCAGCGCGGTGGAAGCGATGGCCATGCAGGTGGGTCTGATCATCTTGCCCTCTCTTGTTGTGATTGTGCGCAAGCGCTTGGGTTTATCAACGTTCCAGACGAGCCCGACGCACTTCCCAGGCCATGCGCAGGGAAGCACCGATGTCGAACAGCGGCCGTGGCGGCAGGTAGCCGGGGCGGGCCTGGGCCAGCACATCGGTCAGCAGCGGCGAGGTTTCGCCCGTGGCCATCTCGACCAGCAGCCGGCCCCACAGGGTGCCGCGGGCGACCCCCGAGCCATTGCAGCCGGCGACCGCGTACAGGCCTTCATCGACCCTGGCGAAGCAGGGTTCGCCGGAGCGGGTGCCGCTCAGATGGCCGGTCCAGGTGTATTCGAGGTCCTGGGCGTTTAGCCCTGGGAAGCGCTTTTGCAGCCCGTCCAGGTGTTCGTGCCGGCGGGCCTGCAGCTGTGCCGGGCTGAGGTCGCGGCAGCGGTATTCGACGGTGTTGCGGATCAGCAGGCGCCGGCCCGGCAGCAGGCGCAGGGTGGCGCCGCCCGGCAGGCTCGACAGCACGCCCCAGGTACGTTCGCCGAACTGTTGTTGCCAGTGTTCCTCGGTCAGGGGGCGGGTGATGCTGGCGCTCAGTTCCAGGGGGAAGGTGCCGCTGTGGTGCACCCCCACGCGGGGCAGGAAGGCGCCGACACAAGCCAGTACTCGGGTGGCGCTGACCTGGCCGGCCTCGGTGCGGGCCTGCCAGCCGTGCTCGCCCCGGCGCAGGCTGAGCACCGCGCTGTTTTCGTACACCTGCACGGCCTCGGGCAGCTGGTCTGCCAGCCCCCGCACATACTTGGCCGGTTGCAGCAGGGCGTTGCCGCCGGCGCAGTGGATGGCGCGGGTGTAGAAGCTGCTGCCCAGGCGTTGGCGCAGGGCGTCACCTTCCAGGTAGTGGGCGCTGGCACCGACCGCTTCGAGGGTCTTGAGCATGGCGTCGACCTGTTGCAGGTGCGCCGGTTGGCTTACCGCGAAGTGGTAGCCGGCGTCATCGTATTCGCAGGCAATGCCCAGTTCACTGATGCGCTGGCGCACTTCCTGGCCTGCCGCCACACCGATGCGCGAGGCCACGGCGAAATCGGCGAAACCGGGCTTGCCCAGCAGCTCGCTGGATGCCGGCTTTTCATGGCTGACGGCGAACCCCGAGTTGCGCGCCGAGGCGCCTTGGGCAACCCGCTGCCGGTCGAGCAGCACGATGCGTTGCCCGGGGAAGCGGGCGGCCAGGGTGTGCGCCGCAGCCAGGCCGGTGATGCCGCCACCGATGATCAGCCAGTCGGCGGTGCGGTTGCCGTTCAGGCGTGGATGCGCGGCGGATTCGCCGGCCAGCGCGATCCATCCACAGCGGTTGTCGATTGCCATCAGCTCCTCCACAATCAATGCGCACGGTTTATCGGTGTTGTGCCTGGGTGCGCCTGTTGGGCCTAATCTACGAGGGCTGTGGGTATGTTTCTAACGCAAATAATTCATTCAGCCATTCTCAAAACGCATGGATAAAATTTTTCGTGTGCCCTCGCTGCAAGCGCTTCAGGCGCTGATCCAGGTGGCGGATTGCAGCAGTTTTACCGAGGCCGCCCGGCAGCTGCACCTGACCCAGAGCGCGATCAGCCGGCAGATCCAGCAGCTGGAGGAGCACTACGGCGTGGCGCTGTTCGACCGTACCAGCCGCAAGGTGGCGCTCACCGACCAGGGGCGCGATGTGTATGCGGTGGCGAGCGAGTCGATGGCCGCGCTGCGCGCCCTGGCGCAACGCCTGTCGCCACCGCCGATGGACCGCCCGTTTCGCATTCGCATCTTCGTCTCGCTGGCCGTGCGCTGGCTGCTGCCACGGCTGAGCAGTTTCTATGCGCTCAACCCGGCGCTGAGTTTGTCCATCGAGACCGTGAGCGGCGAGGTGGTGGACACCAGCGGCGACTGCGATGCCTATGTGCTGTACCTGCGCGAGGGGCTGGACGAGCGTCCGTTGACGCTGTTGTTCGACGAGTATCTGCTGCCGGTCTGCGCGCCTGTGCTGGGTGACGGCCAGCCACCACCCGGGTCATTGGACGCGCTGGAAGGCCATGCACTGATCCACGGCTCGACCGCGCGCCACGAATGGAACCTGTGGTTGCAGGCGCACCAGGGCCAGCCCGAGCGGGCCTATCAGCACCTGATGTTCAACCTCGATGACTTGGCGTTGGATGCAGCAGCCCGTGGCCTTGGCGTGGCCATGAGTGACCGGATGCTGGCGCACGATGCCCTGGCCCGGGGCGACTTGATCGTGCCGTTTGGTGAGCCGCTACGCACCGGTGGTGTGTATGCCCTGTGGTTGCGCGACAGCGGGGTGGCGCACCCGGCTTGCAAGGCGGTGCTGCAGTGGTTTCAGACGCAACTCGAGCACACCCGGCCTGGCCCGCTCTAGTACGCGGGCCGAGCCTTTACCCGAAAGCTTCTGTGAGCTGCTGGCTCCAGCCCCGCAGAGCCCTTGAAAATGGATGCCCACTCGATCCTTGCCTTCACCCTGGTCGCCGCGATCGCCATTGCCAGCCCTGGCCCCGCAACGCTGATGGCGATCAATAACAGCCTGGCCCACGGGCAACGCAGCGCGGTGTGGTCGTCGCTGGGCAACGCCAGCGGGCTGTTCTGCCTGTCGGCGGCGGCGATGCTGGGCCTCGGCGCCTTGCTGGCCAGCTCCGAATGGCTGTTCAACGCGGTGAAGATCCTCGGTGCCGGCTACCTGTTCTACCTGGGCGCCAAGCAGTTGCTGAAGAAAAGCCCGATGCTGGTGGACGGCCTCGAGGAGGGCGCGAAGAAGGCCAGCCCCACGCCCAGCAAACTGTACAAGTCGGCGTTCCTCACGGCGGTGACCAACCCCAAGGCGACCATGTTCTTCACTGCGCTGTTCCCGCAGTTCATCGACCAGGGCGCCGCGTTGCTGCCGCAGTTCCTGATCCTCACCAGCATCTTCATGGCGTTGTCGCTGGCGTCGCTGAGCCTGTATGCCGCGCTCGCCACCCGGGCCAAGGGCGTGCTGACCCGGCCGGCGCTGTCGCGCTGGGTGAGCCGGGTGGTGGGGACCACCTTCATTGGTTTTGGCGCGGCGATTTTGACCATGCGCCGGCAGGGAGTGTGAAGCAGGGGCTGCTGTAAAGCTCAGGCCACGGGCGTCGACACCGTATTGACGCCCTCCAGCGTGGCAAAGGAAATGTCCTTGGCCGTGAGCAGGAAATCACTCATGTAGGGCACTTCGAGCATGTCGCTGCGAACCGCCGCGTACAGCGTGGCGTGCAGGCCTTGCTCGCCCAGGCGTTTGGCAATCACATAACCGCGCAAGGTGTACTCATGCACCGCCCAGTTCGGCAGGCAGCAAACCCCACGGCCGCTGGCCACCAACTGCATCATCATGATCGTCATTTCTGCGGTGCGCACCTGGGCCGGCTCGATCTCGGCCGGTTCGATGAAGCGGGTGAAGATGTCCAGGCGGTTGCGCTCGATCGGGTAGGTGATCAGGGTTTGGCTGGCGATATCGGCAGGTTCCACATAGGGCTTTTCACGCAGGGCATGGTGCTTGTCGATGGCCAGCATGGCTTCGTAGCCGAATAGCGGCACGTAGGTAATGCCGGGCAGGGGGATGGGGTCGGAGGTCACCACGAGGTCGAGGTCCCCGCGTTCCAGGGCCGGCAGCGGCGCGAACGACAGCCCCGATGCCAGGTCCAGTTCAACCTCTGGCCAGGCGCTGCGAAATTCATCCAGCGAGGGCATCAGCCATTGGTAGCAGCTGTGGCACTCGATCGCGATGTGCAGCCGGTCGGCCGTGCCGCCAGCCAGTTTGCCCAGGTTGCGTTCCGTGGTGCGGATCAGGGGCAGTACCTGGTCGGCCAGTTGCAGCAGCTTGAGGCCGGCGGTGGTAAAGCGCACCGGCTTGGACTTGCGCACGAACACGGGCATGCCGAGGCGGTTTTCCAGCTCGCGGAACTGGTGCGACAGCGCCGACTGCGTGAGGTGCAGGCGCTCGGCGGCGTCCGGCAGGCTGTCCGTTTCGCGCAAGGCATGCAGTGTACGAAGGTGTCTCAAATCGATCATGAGCAGAAGGCAAAGCCTCAAGCCGCGCCAGGCGCGGCGAGGTTGCAATAGTTTCCTTTGAAATACAGCAAGGGTTGCGTAGCCGAGGCTTCATGCAGCTTCAACGCTTTCACTTCGCCGATGACGATCAGGTGATCGCCGGCCGCGTGCTCGGCGTGAATTTGGCAATCGAGCCAGTGCAGGCTGCCGGCGATGACCGGGTTGCCCAAAGGCGACGCCTGCCATTGGACGCCATGCCACTTGTCCGTGCCTTTGCGGGCGAACCGGTTGGAAATCCCAACCTGCTCACCCGACAGGATGTTCACCGCAAAGCGACCCGCCTGGCGCATGCCGGGGTAGCTGGCCGAGCTGGCCATCACGCTGAATGACACCAGCGGCGGGCTCATCGACACGCTATAGAACGACTGACAGGTGAAGCCGAGCGGCTCGCCATCGATGTGCGAGGTGATGACCGTGATACCGGAGGCGTAGTGCCCGAGCGCTTCGCGAAAGCGCGAGGGCTCGATGGCAGTGGTGGAAAGTGACATGGTAGGACCTGACGTTTACCTGCCTTCAATTGGCCAGGAGTTCTCTGCGGACGATTTCTGCGCCTGCGCTCAAGGCACCCAGCTTGCCGCGGGCGACCTGACGAGGCAGAGGGGCCATGCCGCAGTTGGTGCACGGGTAGAGCTTGTCGGCATCGACGAACTGCAGTGCCTTGCGCAGGGTATTGGCCACTTCCTCAGGTGTTTCAATGGCGTGGTTGGCCACGTCAATGGCGCCGACCATCACTTTCTTGCCGCGGATGAGCTCGATCAGGTCCATGGGGACATGAGAGTTGTGGCATTCCAGCGAGATGATATCGATGCTGGATTTTTGCAGCTTGGGGAAGGCCTCTTCATATTGCCGCCACTCTGATCCCAGGGTCTTTTTCCAGTCGGTGTTGGCCTTGATGCCATAGCCGTAGCAAATATGGACGGCGGTTTCGCACTTGAGGCCTTCAATGGCCCGTTCCAGGGTGGCAACCCCCCAGTCGTTTACCTCGTCGAAGAACACATTGAATGCCGGTTCATCGAACTGGATGATGTCAACACCGGCAGCTTCCAGCTCTCTGGCTTCCTGGTTGAGGATCTTGGCGAATTCCCAGGCCAGTTTTTCGCGGCTTTTGTAGTGGTTGTCATACAGCGTATCGATCATGGTCATGGGGCCTGGCAGCGCCCATTTGATCGGTTGCCCGGTTTGCTGACGCAGGAACTTGGCATCTTCGACAAACACTGGCTTTTGCCGCGCTACAGCACCCACCACTGTCGGTACGCTGGCGTCATAGCGATCACGGATGCGCACGGTTTCACGCTTTTCGAAATCAACGCCGCTCAGGTGCTCGATGAAGGTAGTTACAAAGTGCTGGCGGGTTTGCTCGCCGTCACTGACGATATCGATGCCGGCGTGTTGCTGCTCCTGCAATGACAAACGCAAGGCATCCTGTTTGCCTTCGATCAATGCCTGATCTTGCAGTTTCCAGGGTGACCAGAGTGTCTCGGGTTGTGCCAGCCAGGAGGGCTTGGGCAAACTACCTGCCGTCGAGGTGGGTAACAGCTTTTTCATGAAGGATGACCTTGTATTTCTGAAAAGTCAGGCAGCGTAGTTGGCGGACCACTGCTCAAGTATCGAGTGATAAGGTTTGATGAAGTGTTCCTCGACAAAGCGCCCTTGCTCGATAGCCAGCCGGCTACGTTCCTCTCGGTCGTAGACAATACGCGTCAGCGAATAATCTTCATGCTTCAAGCTGGGCTGGTAGGATTTCCCAGCCGCAGAATTGGCATTGTAGATTTCGGGACGGTAGATCTTCTGGAAGGTATCCATGGTGCTGATGGTGCTAATCAGCTCAAGGTTGCTGTAGTCACCGAGCAGGTCGCCGGAGAAATAGAAGGCCAGTGGTGCCACACTGTTCGGCGGCATGAAGTAACGCACCTTCATGCCCATTTTGGCGAAGTAGTCATCGGTCAACGAGTGTTCATCTTGCTGATATTCATAACCCAGTACCGGGTGCTGGTTTTCAGTGCGATGGTAGGTCTTGCTGCTGGAAACGCTTAGGCAGATGACAGGCTGCTTGGCAAAGTGCTCTTTATAGGTTGTTGAGCTGACGAAGTACTTGAATAGCTTTCCGTGCAGTTCTCCGAAGTGCGCTGGGGTGCTGAACGCTGGCTGGTTTTTATTGTGCCCCAGGAGCAGCACGCTAAAGTCGTAATCGCGCACGTAAGACGAAAAGTTGTTCCCCACCATGCCGGCCGTACGTTCGCCGGTTTTTCGATCGACTATCTGTGTTTTCAACAGTTCGATCAGCGGCAGGCCGTTGTCGGCGCTTTCGGCATCGATATTCATTTCGACGGAAATGATTTCAAGCTCGACGCTGTAACGATCCCCATTTGGATTGTCCCAGTGCGCCAAGGCATTGAAGCGGTTGTCAATCATCCGCAGGGTGTTGCGCAAGTTTTGCTGACGACTCGCACCCCTCGCCAAGTTGGCGAAATTGGTCGTGAGGCGGGTATTTTCGGAGGGCTGATAATTTTCGTCGAAGCGAATGCGCTTGATGGAAAATTCAAAATCCGTTTTCACCATGATCGGGGTCCCACTCAAATATTCATAAACAGTGCAATTGGCATGCATTTTATGTGGCGGTACTGAGCGAGTGGAACTGAATTGATTTCACAAGCCCTTTAGTCGCGCTCATGACTGCTGCGCTGCTCAATACGACCAGCAAGGCAGAACAGCATGGGGCGATGCAGTGAAAGGCGGCTTTGGGTCGATAACGCAGCTTCCAGTGGCCTTCTGGCGCAAGGGGTCGATACTTCTCTGTACAGGCGTGCGCGCTGCGGGTTTCGCGCACTGCGGGAGGTGGTAGATGAACAAGTTATCGATTGTAGGTGCCGGCATGGTGGGCGAGGCGGCGGCCCAGGTCATCGCCCGGGAAGAGTTGTGCCGCGAGTTGATGTTGATCGATGTGCAGGGCGAGTTGGCGCAGGGCAAGGCGCTGGATGTGTGGCAGGCGGCCATCGAGTCGGGGTCCGATACCCGGCTGCTTGGCGGAGCCGATGCCGAAATGCTGCAAGGTTCCGAGCTGGTGGTGATTACTGCGGGCGTGCCGCGCAAACCAGGGCAATCGCGTCAGGATGTGCTGAGCATCAACCTGCCCATCCTCGACAGCATCCTGCTGGATATCAGGCACCATGCACCGGCGGCGACCTTGCTGGTGGTGTCGAACCCGGTCGACGTGCTGACCTATCGGGCCTGGTCCCGCAGTGGGCTGGGGCGCGACAAGGTGTTCGGGCAGGCGGGGGTGCTGGATACCGCGCGCATGAAGTGTTTCATCGCCGAGCAAACCGGGTTTTGTGCTCGCGACATCACGGCGCTGGTACTGGGCGGCCATGGCGACAGCATGGTGCCGCTGATGCGCTACTGCGCGGTCGGTTCGGTGCCTTTGTCCCAGTTCCTGTCAACCGAACAGATCGAGCGGATCGTGCAGCGTACTCGCCAGGGTGGCGGCGAGATTCTGGGCTTGAAGAAGCTGGGAAGCGCCTGCGATGCTCCCGGTGTGGCCATCGCGCAGATGGTCGATGCCATCGCCAATGGGCGCAACCGCATTTTGCCGACGGTGGCGATCCTCGACGGCGAGTACGGGCGAAAGGATATCGCGATGGGTGTGCCCTGTGTGCTGGCAGAGTCAGGGATCAAGCGCGTGATCGAGCTGCCCCTGGATGCGCAGGAGCAGGCGATGTTCGATCACTCAGCCGACCAGGTGATGCGCGACATTGCAGAAATGAAAGCGATGTAAGCAGGTGAACGCATCGCAGCCCGCTCAGGCGCCGCCCTTGGCCTGCTGTTCCAGGTGCAACTGCAAGGTCGGATCGAGTTGCAGTGCGCTGGCCAGTTCGTCGAGGTAGGCCCGCTCTGCGTCCTGTTGGTCATCCACCAGCATCACGCTGGCCAGGTACATCTCCGCGGCCATGGCCGGGTCCCGGGCGGACTGGGCCACCTGCATGGCATCGAGCGGCCTGCTGACTTCCTCATCCAGCCATTGCTGAAGTTGCGGGTCGCTGGTCTGACGTTTGATTTCGGCGTAGATCAGCTGTTCTTCCTGTTCGTCGATGCGGCCGTCCGCCTTGGCGGCCGCAATCAGCGCGCGCAGGATGGCATGGCTGTGGTCCTCGGCCTCGGGGCCGGACAATTGATCGACAGTACGCAGCGCCTGTTGCGGGGCTGCCGCCTGGCTGCGTTGCCAGCTTTGATAGGCCTGGAACGCCATCATGCCCAACGACGCCAGGGCCGCGTAATTGGGGCCACCTGCAGAGCGCCCCTGGCCAGCGCTGCCGCCGCCACCCAACAGGCCGCCCAACAAACCACCCAGGCCGTCGCCAGCCGAACTGCTGCCGCCGCCAAGCAGGCCGCCAAGCAAGCCACCCAAACCGCCCAGGCTGTCTTGCGCTGAACTGCCGGCGTTCCCTTGTTGCGCTCGCGAGCTTTGCCCGGCCCGGAGTAACTGCTCGAGCAGATCACTGGTGTTCATGGCGCCGCCCTCGGTTGGTAGTGGTTGCCCAGACAGCAACGATAGCCCTCTCAAGGCGATCTGCCATGACCGCCTGACCGATGGGAAAGCCGAGGGTAATGCTCAGGTGGACTTGCGCTGACGCGAACGTTGATATCGGTTAAAGCCGATCTGTATCGCTGCTGCCACCAGGCACAGCAGGCCGATTTTCAGCGTCGGGTCCATGGCGTAGTGTTCGCACACTTTGCCCACGGCAATCACGCTCACGAAAATGGCGATCGGTAACAACAGCTTTTGCATCCCATACTCCTGGCATCGAGTCTTCAAGACTTCTGTGTGGTGGGCGAGGGTAGCGCGTTGCCGACAAACAAGCAGCAGTGCCGTGCAGCGCTTGCCGTCGCCGACGGTGCTGCAGGCCGGTATGATGGCGCCTGTGCATCAAGCCCGACCTACCCGGACAACCCAATGAACCGCCAGAAAAAGATCAAGCAGCTCCTTAAAGCCCACGCGAAAAAGGCCAGTGCCAAGTTGGCGCCGCGCAAGCCCAAATACATCTGCAAAGCCGACCGGGCAAAGCTGGCGGCTGAAGCCGGCGCCCTGGCTGATGCCAGCGCCGAGAGCTGATCCTGCCCCTGCGCGGCAGATCATCCGGCTGACGCAGGCCCGCTGATGGGCCTCAGCCCGGCAGCACCATCACCATCTCGTGCCAGGCCATGCCGCCATGGTCGGAAGCCGAAGGCTTGACGTATTGATAGCCCATGCGCGCATACAGCTCGACATGGCGCTCCTTGCACATCAGGTGAAGGGTGCGCTTGCCCATCGCCTGCATGCGCTCGACGAAGGTGCGCATCATCAGGCTGGCGTAGCCTTTGCCCTGGTGGGCCGGGTCGATCACCACCGACATGATCACGGCGTTGGGCGCCGCGCTGTCATGGCCCACCAGCTCTTTGAACGCCTCGTCGGACATCACCACCTGGTGGGCGCAGCCACAGTTGATGAAGCCGATCACTCGCCCCGCCAGTTCCATGATCAGGAAGCCTTGTGGGTACTGGGCGATGCGGGTGGCGATCTTCTCGCGGGTGGCGGCTTCGTCGCCTTCATAGGCGCTGATTTCGATTTCGAAGCAACGGTCGACGTCGACAGGGGTGGCGGTGCGGAAGGCGGGGAGGGGCATGGCGGTCTCGGGTAAAGAATCAGAGGCCGCCATGATAGAAAATGCAGCGCAAGGGTGCTGCATTGTTTTTCAGCCATTACGGGCGCGCAGCGCCTGCGCCTGGCCCAGGCGGTACTGGTTGTCGCCGCTGCGCTTGGCTTCGTACATCGCCAGATCGGCAACATGGATCAGTTGGTCGCGGGTCTGCCCGTGATCGGGGAACAGGGCGATGCCCAGGCTGACGCCGACCCGCTGCAACCTTTCGCCCAGGCGGATGGGGGCCTCCAGCGGCAACAGCAACCGCTGCGCGATCACCCGAGCCTCGTCCTCGGGGGCGCGCTCGGCCGATAGGCCTTCCAGCACGGTGACGAACTCGTCGCCACCCAGGCGCGCCACGCTGTCCGAGTTGCGCAGTGCCTCGTGCAGGCGGGCCGCGGTGGCCTGCAGCACCTGATCGCCCGCTGCGTGGCCAAGGCTGTCGTTGATCGCCTTGAAACCGTTGAGGTCAATAAATACCAGTGCAACGCGGCTGTGGCTGCGCCGGGCCAAGGCCAGGGCACCCTCCAGGCGCTCCTCGAACACCAGGCGGTTGGGCAGGCCGGTCAGCGGGTCATGGTGTGCCAGGCGGTGCAACTGGTTGGCCCAGGCTTTCTCCTCGGTGATATCACGCACCACGCCCATCATCTTTATGGGCGTGCCACGTTCGTCCTTGACCACGTTGCCGGTCTCGCGCAGCCAGTGCAGCGTACCGTCCGGCCAGACCACCCGGTATTCCTCGTCGTGGTTCTCGCCGGTTTCGATGCAGCGCAATTCGCCGGCGCGCACATGGGCGCGATCGTCCGGGTGAACCGCGTTGCAGAACAGTTCGTAGCTCGGTGTCACTTCGTTGGCCGAATAGCCGAACATGGCGTAGATGGCGTCAGACCAGTACAGATGGTTGGTGTCGATGTCCCAGTCCCAGGTACCGATACGGGCGAAATACTGGCTGCGCTGGAAGCGTTCGGCTTCGGCCAGGATCGGACGGATCAGCAGCCATTGCCTGGCATTGGCCGTGCCTTGCTGGCTGATGTATAGCGCGCGCGGTTGGCCATCGTCACCTGTGACCTGCACCGAGCCGGCTGGCGTGGCCAACTGCGGTAGACGTTCTTGCAGGCGCAGGCCCAGCAGCGGTGTGTTGGCACAGCCAAGCAGTTCGGCCGCGGCCGGGTTGTGCCAGCACACCCGGCCATCACGGGCCAGCTGCACCATGCCCACGTCCAACCCTGCCAGCAGGGTGCGGTGCTGCTGGCGCTGGCGATGCAGCAGCCACAGCAGCGCCAGGCTGGGCAGGGTGGCGAGCAGGATGACGAACAGGCTAATCATCGGGCAGCGACTGATCCAAGTGGCTAGAAAATAGCTGCATTATGCCCATCTGATGATGGCGGTTCGCCAACAAAGGTTATCAACCCTGTTTCACAGATCCGGCTACTCCGGATTACCCGCCCGAAGTTGCGCCGCATCGACCTTGCACACCGCATCGCGCAATATCCCAATCAATGACTGCCGCTCCAACGGCTCCCATTGTGCAACATCGCTCTTGCGTGCCACTTCATTCCCCTGGGCAAAGGACTGGGAGAAATACACCCGGCCGAATTCTGCCATTTCGTCCCGCTCGCAGTTGATCACCCGGGTCGCCCGTGAACTGCGGATTACTGGAGGTTTATCGCTGGGGGCGGGTGCGAGGTAGTTGTTGATCAGGTAGAACTGGCGCAAATTCCGATTGCCCTTGTACAGGGCGACGGAATGGGCGTCGAAGTAGGTTGCAAGTTCGGCGTCCGCTAGCAGTTTGAACATGCCTGCCGGGGGCTTGGCCGGTGCTTCGGCCACGGCTTTCTGCTGCACGGTGTCGTGGGCGCATCCGCCCAGCAGCAATACTGCAGCCAGGCATGGCAGGCGCTTCATCGTGGGGTTCCTTGCGCCACATCCGGGCGTTCCTGCTGCAACAGACGCTCATCGACGCTGCCCTGCAACGAACAGAGCAAGCGGGTCTTGCCGTCCTCGACGCTGAGCATCAGCAGCTTTTCCGCAGAGCCCGCCGCCGGAGCGATCCCCTCGGCAGCGGAATTATTGTCCTGCCAGGCGGAATCGGCGTTCAGCTTGATCCGCGGCCTGGAAATGAAGTACTCACCGGCCTCCTGCCAGTTGGCCTGCGGCAACTTGGCCATGACTTGCTCGCGGCTGGCATCGATTTCGAAGCCCCAGAAGTAGTAAGTGCCTTGCGCGCCCAGGTCCATGACCCGGTCGTAGTAGCTGGTCAGGCGCAGGCCCTGGTCGTCGACAGCGGTGGTGAAGTGCTGGAACGCGGTGTCGAAGTCGCGGCGGTCCGCCACCGGCAGCCAGGCCAGGCCGCGCTGATCGTCGCGGGCCAGCTTGACGGTCTTGCCCAGGTCGGCGCGCTGAGCGTACAGGTGCTTGAAGAATGACGGCTCACACGAGACCAGGCTTTCGCTGAGGCCGCTGGCCAGTGCATTACCGGAACACATTGCGAGGAAAAGGGGCAGGAGCGCTTTGCTGCAGGAGAAGGATAAAAGGCGACGCATGTCCATTGCTTGGAGATTCCTGGTGGCGTGAAAGGACGCGATTTTAATAGCGTCAGGACGCTGTTACAAACTCAGAAGCTACCAGCCTTGCGCATGCGGCCCTGGCCCCGCCAATGCCGGAAACAGCGGCAGCACCTCTTCGGCCAGCTCCTGAATCACCTCCTGCGCCGGGCGCCGGGCCATCTGCACGCCCAGTGCCGCATGGTTGACCCCGGCCCCGCGCCATTCCCTCAGCAAATCGACCAGCCCGTGGCGCCCGGTGCGCAACACATAGCCGCCTTGCTGCGGCGTACGCGGGTAGTGCGGGTCGTCGTCCAGGTCGATCCACTCATTGGTCATGTGCGGACGGAAGCCGCCGCCGGGGATCGCCGCGCGCCAGGCGCGGATCTTTTCGGCCAGGCGGCGTGGGCCGAGGCTGTTGTGGGTGGCGTCGGGGTAGGTAAGCCAGCCGTCGGCATGCTCGCCCAGCCATTGCAGGCTCTGGCGCGACGAGCCGGTCACCACCAGTGGGATGCGCCCGCTGACGGGCCTGGGCAGCAGCCGGGCAGCGCTGAGTTGCCCCAACGGTGAGTCGATCGGCCCGGGGTGCTCGGCCAGCAGCCGGCGGAAGTAGTCCACGCTCTGCGCGAAGCGTTCGCCACGGCTGTGATGGTCAATCCCGTAGGCGGGGAACTCTACCGGTCGGTCACCCGAGGCGATGCCCAGCACCAGGCGCCCGCCTGAAAGGCAGTCGAGGGTGGCGGCGCCCTTGGCCAGGTCGATGGGGTGGCGCAAGGCGAAGATCGCGCTGCCGGTCACCAGGGCGATGCGCCGGGTGTGGGCGGCCAGGTAGGCCAGGTAGGTGAAGGGGTCGAACACCTGCCCGGCGTCGCCGAAGGCCGGGTCGAACAGCGGCACGTCGCGCACCCAGGCTGCGGCGAAGCCCAGCCGGTCGATCTCGCTGACCAGTTGCGCCTGCCCTTGGAGTACCGCCATGTCGCCGTCATAGAAGCGCAGCGGCAGGAAGATGCCCAGGGTCAGTTGGTCGGGGGCGAACATGCGCCGGTAGCCGGGGTGATGGGCGAAGGCGGCGGCATTCGCGCCGCAGGGGGTGGTGTGCATGACCGTTCCTTGGTTGATTAGGGGCTTCATGGGCCGGTGGCCGGGGCGGGCAGGCGCAGGCCGCGCTGCACGGCGGGGCGCTGGTCGACCTGCCGGTACCAGCGGTTGAGGTGCGAGTGGCTGCTGAAATCGAAGCCCACCAACGCTGCGATATGCAGCCAGGCGAAGGTGGCGATGTCGGCGATCGAATAGGCTTCGCCAGCCAGCCACGGTCGGCTGGCAAGGTGCTGGTCGAGCGTGGCGAAGGTGCTCTCGGTAAGGTGGCGATAGCGCTGGATTGCCGCAGGGCAGGGCGTGGCCTCGAAGCATTCGAAGTGCACGCGCTGGCCAAGCAAAGGCCCCATGCTGGCGCTGTGGTACATCAGCCAGGTGATCGCTGCCCAGCGTGGCTGCGGCTGTGGGGCAAGCAGCTGGCCACTGAGCTGCGCCAGGTACAGCAGAATGGCGGCAGACTCGAACAGCACGATATCGGCGCTGCGGTCGACCAGTACCGGGATACGGCCTGCCGGGTTGAGCGCGAGAAAGCCCGGTTGCAGGTGCTCGCCGTGCTCGATGTTGACGTGCTCCAGACGGTAGGGCAGGCCCATTTCTTCGAGGGCGATGGTTATCTTGAAGCCGTTTGGCGAGCTGTCTGTGTAGAGGACGAGGGTGGGGTCGTGCATGCTGGATACCTCAGGGAAACTAACGTAAGTTGTTTGGCCTGAGCGCTATCCTATGCATGCTGGCGTGAATACAGAAACGATAGCTTTAGCATCTAGCATTAGATTTTCTAAATAGAGGAATCCCATGGGGGCCGTTCTGCCACTGCTCGCTTTGCGCGCTTTCACCGAAGCCACCCGCCTGGGCAGCCTGAAAGCTGCCGCCGAGCACATGGGCGTCACCCCTGGGGCCATCAGCCAGCAAATCCGCCAGTTGGAGGACCGCCTCGGCGTCACCCTGCTGACCCGCAGCCGCCATGGCCTGCAGCTGACCGAGGCGGGGGCGAGCCTGTACCCCGGCCTTTCACGCGGTTTCGGCCAGATCGAGCGTGCGCTGCTCGACCTCGAGATCCAGACCAACGCCAACACCCTGACCATCAGCACACAGCCCTCGTTCGCCGCCAGTTGGCTGGTGCCACGCCTGGCCAGTTTCAGCGCGCAGCACCCCGGCATCGAGGTGCGCGTGGAGGCGACGGCGCGGCTGGTCGACCTGCAGCGCGAGCGCATAGACATCGCATTGCGCCATGGTTTGGGCGATTACCCAGGGCTTGTGTCGAAAACACTGCTGTCGCCCGCGTTACTGCCAGTTGCCAGCCCCGCTCTGCTCGCCAGCGGGCCGGCACTGCACGCCCCTGAAGATTGCCTGCAGTACCCGCTGTTGCAGGATGCCGAGCGCGCAGACTGGGCGCTGTGGTTGCAGGCCCACGGCATCGAGCCCGACCACCGCAGCCGCCGCGGGCCTAGCTTTGACGAGGACCTGCTGTTGCTGCGCGCCGCCGCCAGCGGCCAGGGTATCGCCCTGGTGCAGGCGCAGCTCGCCGAAGAGGACCTGCGCAGCGGCAGGCTGGCGGTGGCCGTGGAGCGGCCCTGGCCGTCACGGTTCGCCTACTACCTGGTCGCGCGCAAGGAGACCCTGAAACGCCCGCAGGTGCGGGCTTTCATAGACTGGATCGAGGGGCAGCTTGCAACCGGGCCAAGCTGAAAGTGGCAAGAACGGCCGGGAAGCCCGGCTGTCAGTTGCGCATCAACCGCAAGCCCCAATGCAAGTGACTGGCCGCAAAGGCCAGGCGGTCAGGTCAGGCTGGTGAAGTCCCCCTGGGCCAGTGCGACGCAGCGTTGCGCGAGCACATTCGTGGGGTCGACCAGGGCTACCCGGGCCGTGCCGATGGGAAAGTCATCGGCCATTGGCAGGATCAGCGGCAGCTCGGTACAGCCAAGGATCAAAACGGTCGCACCTTGCTCCACCAGCTGTGCTGCAGCCGTGAGCAGGTCGTCCTTGCACTGGCCAGTGGTGTGCCCCGCCTTGACGCCTTGCTTACCGTAGATAGCGCGCATGACCAGCACCTGCGCGGCCTCATCAGGCACCATCAGGTTCAAGCCGACCCGCTCTGCAGCCGCGTGGTAAACCCGGCTTTGCAGGGTGCCGGAGGTTGCCAGCAAGCCGACCTTGCAGGTGTCTCCATACGCCTGCCCAATGAACGCGATGGTTTGCGTCAGCATGTTGATGATCGGGATGTGCAGGTGCCCCTGGATGCGCTCGACATAGGCATGCGCGGTGTTGCAGGGAATGGCGATGGCCTTGGCGCCTTCGCATTCCAGGCGCTTGCAGGTCGCGTACATGGCCACTGTCGGATCCATCTCCTGGTGCAGCAGATTGGCCGTTCGGTCTGGAATCTGAGGGTTGTGCTCGACCACCATCCTGATGTGGTCCTGGTCCCTGCCAGCTGGCGTGTTCTTGACCACTTTGCCCATGAAGTCGACAGTCGCTGCCGGGCCGACCCCGCCAACAATGCCCAGTTTGAACGGCGCGGCGGTTCGCACTGATTCACTGGATGCGGCGTAGTCGGCATACACCTGGTTCACATCGATACAGCGGATGCCGCGTCGTTGCAGGTCGGCTGCCACCAGGGAAATCTCCGTCATGCCCGGCAGCAGCAGCTGTGCCCCTTGGCTGTTGAGGTCCAGGCAAGCCTGGTGAAGCCGCTCCAGCGCAACCCCGTCGAGGTGGCCGGCCTTGATGCCCGCAGGACCGTATACAGCCTCCATCAGCGCCGCCTGATTGGCAGGCGACGGATACACCAGCTTAAAGTCGGCGCCGAAGTGCCGCTCGAACAGACCGGCAGCGCGGACGTAGTCCGAGGCCAGCACACCGAGGCGGGCACCCGGTTCGGCCACCTGGGCCAGGTGCTGCTTCAGCGCAGCCATCAGGTCGACAATCGGGATGTCCAGTTCCGCTTTCAGCTCATCCATGAAGGTCTGGCTGGCGAAGCACGGAATCAGTACGGCATCCACCTCGCTGTCGGTATAACCCTGGCAGACCTGAAACACATACAGCTTGCGGGAGGTCATGCTGGCGTCGATGCACAGTGGCAGCGACAGGTCCTTGAAAGGATGTTGCTCGAACAGCAGGTGGTAGCGCCCCTGGTCCGCCAGCACCGGCTCACTCTTGAGCAACTTCAGGAACAAGTCCCCGCCCGCCAGCGAACCCAGGCCGCCGATGATGCCAAGCGTGCGGGTGGAGTGATTTTTTCTCGACGGTTTCATGTTCGGTTCATCCAGGCGGTAAGGGGAGTGGGCGGGGGGTGGATCAGGCGTTCTGTGGGCGGCTGCCGGTGCTGTGCGCTTGAGGGGTGTCGCCGTGCTTGCTCTCCAGGCTGGCAATCACTGCCGTGGCAATGCTGTTACCCACTACATTGGTGGCGGTGCGGCCCATGTCCAGAAACTGATCGATCGCCAGGATCAACAGCAGGCCCGCTTCCGGCAGATGGAACATGGGCAGGGTAGCCGCGACCACCACCACCGAAGCACGGGCAACGCCGGCCATGCCTTTGCTGGTGATCATCAGGGTCAGCAGGATCAGCAGTTGCTGGGTAAACGACAGGTCGACGTTGTAGGCCTGGGCGATGAACATGATCGCGAAGGCCTGATACATCATCGAACCGTCCAGGTTGAAGGAATACCCCAGGGGCAGGACGAAGCTGGATACGCGCTTGGGAGCACCGAATTTCTCCAGCGCATCGATGGTCTTGGGGTAGGCCGACTCACTGCTGGCGGTGGAAAACGCCAGTAACACCGGTTCACGGATCAGCTTGCCGAGCGTGAACACCGGGCGGCCGAGGAAGCCGTAGCCGACCGCGAACAGCACCACCCAGAGCAGCAGGATGCCGATGTAGAACTGGCCGATCAGCTTGCCGTAATCGAACAGCAGGCCGATGCCTTGGGTGGTCACCGCGGCGGCGAGGGCGGCAAACACACCGACGGGGGCAAACATCATCACGTAGTCGGTAATACGGAACATCACCTTGGCCAGGTCGTCGACCAGGTCGCCGATTTTCTCGTTGCCCTGTTTTTTCACGTAGGCCAGTGCCAGGCCGAAGAACAGCGAGAACACCACGATCTGCAGGATCTCGTTGTTGGCCATGGCTTCTGCAATGCTGCGCGGGAAGACATGGCTGATGAACGTCTTGAGGCTGAAATCACCGGCGTTGACGGTCAACGCGCTGCCCGCCTGGGCCTGCTGGATACTCAGGTTGAGGTCAGCCCCGGGCTGGAAGACATTGACCAGCAACATGCCCAGGGCCAGCGAGAATAGCGAGGCACTGACGAACCAGATCATCGAGCGCAGGCCAATGCGGCCTACCGAGCCGGAGTTGCCCAGGCTGCTGATGCCGGCCACCAGGGTGGCGAACACCAAGGGGGCGATGATCATCTTGATCATGCGCAGGAAGATGTCGGTGACCAGGCTGAAGTAGCCGGCAATCTCTTTTGCCGAATCAGGGCTGGGCGCAAATGTGTTGCAACCCCAACCGACGACGATGCCAAGCAGGATTGCCACGGCGATGTATTTGGGTAGTTTCTTGTTGTTCATCTCGACCTCATTGTTTTTGCGGCGCGTCGAAGCTCGTCCGGCGCTGTAGCTACAGCGCCGGGCCAGGTGTCGGGTCAGTCAGCGATTGGCGATCGGGCAGGCTTTGGCGGCGTCCAGCGGATACTGAAACCGACAATCCAAAGGGCTGCGAAGGGTGTTCATGGCTGCTTCGTTCCAGCCAACGCGCTCAGATTACGCCCAGTGCTTTGATGAGTTGATGAGGAAGCGCGATAGTTTGATGCGTTAATTTCATAGTTTTTGAAATGCGGCTAATGTCGTCTAAATAATCGCATCAGGCGGTTAAGATTGTTTATCTCCTGGCTTGGCTCCACCTCGCTATTTAACGCTGGCCTGGAGTGGCGCCATGAACAGTGCAAAGCTTTCAGGGACATGCCGTTGCCGATCGAGTCAGCGCCGAACATTTGCCCGAGCCTGCCATGCAAACCAAGTGGATAGATGACCTGCTAGCGGTCGCCGAAACCAAGAACTTCTCCCGTGCCGCCGAGATCCGCTGCATCACCCAGTCCGCGTTGTCACGGCGGATCAAATCGCTCGAGGAGTGGGTGGGCGTCGACCTCGTCGATCGCGGTACTTATCCTGTGCAATTGACCAAGGCTGGCCAGATCTTCTGCAGCGAAGGGCGCGAAGCCCTGTCGGCCTTCATGGACCTGCGCTCGTCCTTGCGCCGCGGCGAGCGCATGCCCGGGCGGTCGATCCAGGTGATCGCCGGCCATACCCTGTCGATGACCTTCGTGCCGAAATGGTTCGCCGGCTTTCAGCGCCGCTATGGCTATTTCAATGCCCGGGTGCTGGCGGCCAATGTGCAGGAAGCGGTGATTGCCCTGGCGGAAGGGGGCTGCGACCTGATGATCGGCTACAGCCACCCACGCGCGCCGATCGTGCTCGACCCGGACAAGTTCATCGGCTTGCGCCTGGGCCTTGATGCGTTCTTTCCGGTCTCGGCCCCCGACGCCGGAGGCCGGCCGTTGTTCGAACTGCCAGGGATCCCCGAGCAGCCCATTCCTTATCTTGCATACACCGCAACGTCGTTCCTCGGGCGGGTGGTCGATGTGATTATCCAGGCTGAACAACGCCAGCCCGAACTCAACCGTTTTTACGAAGCCGACATGGCTATGCACCTGTTGCGCATGGCGCGCGAAGGCTACGGCATCACCTGGGTCCCCGAATCGGCGGTGGAAGAGGAGATTGCCGCAGGCAAACTGGTGCGCGCAGGCGGGCCTGAATGGTCTGCGCAGCTGGAGATCTGGTCGTTTCGCTCCATCGGCAATACCAACCAGACAATGCTGGACCTGTGGAAGTCGCTGGAGAAGGACACGCGTTGAAGGCACGCGTATGGGGTGCTGTATGAAACAAATGCAGCCGGTCTGTATCTATCGATGAGTGCTGCGCAGCGGTAAGTTCGAGGCCCTCATTCACAGGAGTCGAACATGCAACTGACCGCCATCCCCTTTGGCACTACCGACTGGTCGCAGATCGAGCCTGTCGCGCACCCCGGCGAGGTGGGCGCCGCGTACTGGCGCACCTGCCAGTTCGGCAGCATCCGTGTGCGACAGGTGGAGTACAGCGCCGGCTACGTCGCCGACCATTGGTGCAGCAAGGGCCATATCCTGCTGTGCCTGGAGGGCCAGCTGGACACCGAACTGGACGATGGCCGGCGCTTCACGTTGAAGGCCGGCATGAGCTATCAGGTCGGCGACAATGCCGAGGCGCATCGCTCATCCACCTTGATCGGGGCCAAGTTGTTCATCGTGGATTGAAGGGGTGCTGCCAGTTGGTGCGCCAAAATCATTGACTCCGGAATGCCAGATTCAGGGAAACCTGGATTGCTGTGAACGGCTGCAACGGGTTGATGGCGTGATGTTGGGAACGGCAGATATCGACCCAAAGCAGCCCTTCGCGAAGGGTCGAGATTGGCTATAAACAACCCTCCAAATTTGTTCAGGAAATCAGAGGCGATTCACCAGGCGCGAAAAATATGATTCGAGCCTGAGCGTTTCTCCGCAACAAAAACCTCCGCTTGGGCCAATAGCTGGCGGTCGTGAAAGTCTTAAACAAGCCGAAAAGCGCGTGATTGGCTGGATCACAAAAACATCGAGACTGATCATCGCGCGACGATGCTTTTTGACCTTAAGAGTTATGCGGGGATCGGCTGATTGCTGCTTGGAACTACCGCACTCTGGCAGCAGGTTTTTTACGCCATAAGCGGCTCAATCCGCCTTGCGCTCAAGCACTGATTCAAAGCGCTTGGCACCGATCACATAGGCCCTAAGCAGCTTGCCATCGGCCGTGGGCTCTACGGTGATAGGGGTGTTGGTCTTGTGATAGGGGTGGCGGAACAGGTCCGGCTTTTTCGAGTAGGCAAAGCTTTGGTAGTGCAGCACATCACCTTCCCAGCGAACGTCGTTGAACAGGTACGACCAGTTTTCGCTGCTGGGCAAGCTCAGATACGGCGTGCCCTTAGTATCGAGGAGAATTTGCAGTTCTTCGTTTTTCTTTTTATTCAGCCAGGTGCCGACGTAGCGCTCCATGCCGGCATGCGCCGGGATCGCCGGGGCGGGAATGAAGTCAGCCGGCTGGTAGGCGGTGCGGCGCGCGGCTTCGGCTTTGGCTTTGGCGTTAGGGAAGGCATCGCACAACGGCTGAACCTGATCGACCTTTTCGTAGAGAAATTTCAGCTCCGAGCCCGAGACCGGCATGCCGAGGACCATCAGTTTGCCTGCGAACGCCACCACCCTGAGGTCGAACGCCCGTTCGGGCGATTTGATATGGATGGCTTTGCCATCGGCTGCCAGCGAATAGTCAGACACTTCAACCGCCGCATCGCCTTGTTCGACGCAGTTAAACGAGTGTAGCTGCACCTTGCCATCGGCCTGGTACTCGGCGACGTTGGCAATGCCGTTGGCTAACGGAAACATTGCCCAGATGCCGACAAGGTTGGTTTTTTCCAGGTGTGGCGAGCTTTGCTGGGTGGCGCAGCCGGCCAGTAAAGCAACGACCAGAGCGAGGGGTAGTAACGTCTTTGACACTGTTATCATCCATGGTTATTGGGCTCATACCTAGCGTTGCCGACAGGTGCGCCATGATAGCCAAGTGATACCTTGATCACCACCGATGTTCTGGAGAGCGCGTCATAGGACTGGAAGTACCCACTTTCCTGACCAAAACCCTGCCGAGGGTAAGCACCGAGATGAGCCTCCATGTGCTTGCCTACGCCCTCAAACGAATGATCAGCATCTTCGGCATAGCGGGGCTACTTGAGGTGATCAATGAAAAAGAAGGGCCAAGGCGCCCTTGGCGAGCGCCTGTTTTCGACCCAAAGCTGACGTTCATCGGGTCTGTCTCAGCCATGGCCCACGCAGCTTGAACCACGATAGAGGCACAGCGGGTAGCCGCTCGTCAGGACCGCCAGGCATCGACCCAGACTATCGAAAGCGCTTCGTTGCGTAGCCGCCGATGCAATCTAGACTGGCAAGGTCACGGAGCCGGAATGTTGAGCGTGTGCGTTTAACAACTGCCCACCGTAGTTCGCAAGTTCGCTTCCTTAGCAAATTTTTAACGCAAGGATGTCGACGATGCCTCATTCGATGAAATTGCTTTGCGCCGCTGTCTTGTTCATTCCCTTGGGCGCGCCAGTGCTTCACGCTGCCGAGCAGGCACCCACCCCTGCATCGCCAATCACCCAGCCAGCCACTGGAGTGCTAATGCACCCAGAGTACGCAAAGGCGATAGCGCGTATGGCTTATATCTGGGGATGGCCGATGGTGAACATGCTCAACCGCAACGACACCATCACCAGGGCACCGCATCCTGGCCTGCTGGGCGGCATCCTGCCAGTGGCGCCGCAAGGCCGGCTGGCCATGCTGCATGACTACATCACCCCGGCCGAAACCTTCGTCACCTGCCCGAACCAGGACGTGGTGTATGGGCTGGGCTTCTTCTCCCTTGATGACCAACCGGTGATTGCCCAGGTACCGGATTTCGGGGAGCGCTTCTGGGTCTATTCGATCTATGACCAACGCACCGACCAGGTGGGCGAACTGGGCAAGCCTTATGGCAGCAAACCGGGCTTCTACCTGTTGGTGGGGCCGAACTGGAAAGGCGAAAAACCCGAAGGGGTGGAAGCGATCATCCGCAGCCCCACGGCGTTGGCCAACGCCATTCCGCGCATCTTCCTGGATGACACTGCCGCAGATCGGGCCGCGATCCAGGAGAAACTCAATCAGGTTGCGTTCTACCCGCTGAAGGATTTCGACGGGAAGATGAAGAGCATCGACTGGAAGAACACCCCGGACATTCCCAACCCGAACGCCGCCAAAGCCAGCGGCGGGGAAACCAGATGGGTGATTCCCGAGAAGTTCTTCGAGCAACTGCCCAAAGTGCTGGACATGGTGCCGCCGCTGCCGGGTGAAGAGGCGCTCTACGGTCAGTTCCGCTTGCTGATGGAGAGTGCAGCCAAGGATCCGGCGCTCAAGAAGCTGCTGGTGCAGACCGCAGTGGAAAGCGAGAAGGACATCATCAAGCCGTTCTTCGAGTGGAAGCACAACGGGCGCCCGGCGGGCAACGGCTGGAACCGTTCCACCAACAACGCCCAGTTCGGCATCGACTACTTCAACCGTACCGGCACCGCCAAGTCGAACATGTTCGACAACCGCCCGAGCGAAACCCAATACTTTTATACCGACTTCGATAATGGCGGCGCCCCGCTCAATGGCGCGCACAGCTATGAAGTGAACTTTGCCGCCGGCCAGGAGCCGCCGGTGAACGGTTTCTGGTCGCTGACGCTATACAACGAAAAACACCTGTTCAGCAGCAACCAGCTCAACCGCTATTCCCTGGGCACCAAGAACAAGGACCTCAAACGCAACGCCGACGGCTCGCTCACGCTTTATATCGCCCCCACGTCACCCGGCAAGGGCAAGGAGAGCAACTGGCTGCCTTCACCGAAGGAGCCGGTCTCTTTGTACATCCGCGCTTACTGGGGCAAGGAACCGATCCTCGATGGCAGTTGGCAACCGCCGGTGATCAAGAAGATCAAGTAAGCCACTGAACCGATAAATAAGCCCGTCGGTGGCGACGTATCGGGCGTCGCCGCCTTGTTCTGGAGATTACTTTCATGGGTTCGATGCAACGCATGTTCGCACTTTCTGCACTGGCAGCTTCGCTGACGGCCCTGCCGATGGTGCAGGCGGCCGACCAGCCGCCGGCTTCGCCACTGATCAAGCAGATCAACAACGGCAATTGGCTTGATCCCAAGGAGGCCGAGAGCCTTCGTGATGAGCTCTATTACCAGCACGCGGTCTTCGCTTACATGACGATGCTGCCGGCGCTCAATACCATCGGCATGAAGGATGGCTCGGAGCAAGCATTCGGCGCCGGCTACAACGTGCTGCCGATCTGGAAGCAGCGCATGGACGCGCGAACCATGGTGCCCACGCCCAACGCTGACGTGATCTATTCCATGAGCTATCTGGATCTCAAGCAGACGGGGCCGTTGGTGGTGAAGGCGCCAGCGAATGTGATTGGCATGTTTACCGATTTTTTCCAGAGAACACTCACCGACGTGGGTGCAGTGGGGCCAGACCGTGCGCGTGGCGGTCTGTACCTGCTGCTGCCGCCGGACTACAACGGGCCGGTGCCTGGTGGCTACTTCGCGGTCAAGTCGCGAACCTACAACGTTTTCCTGTTCTTCCGCACGATCATGGCCAAAGGCGAAGGCAAACCGGACCCCGCACCAGCGGTCAAGAACGCCGAACTGACCCGCGTCTATCCGCTGTTCACGGTGGAAAAAGACGTGAAGCCCATGGCGTTCCCCGACGCCAGTGGCAAGGCGCTGAACATGATGTATCCGGTGGACAACAACTACTGGGCCAAGCTCAAGGCCTTCGTCGACTATGAGCCGGTCGAAGCCATTGATCCCGAACTGCGCGGCGTGCTGGCGTCCATCGGCATCATCAAGGGCGTGCCGTTCAAGCCTACGGACAAGCAGCAGGAGTTACTGAAGAAGGCGGTGGAAACCGCACCGAAAATGATCCTCGCCAACCGCCAACTGGGGCGCGAAGACAAACGCAATCTCTACTATCAGGACCGTCAGTACGAGAACACCTGGGCCGGCGGCACCAATGACTGGATGCAAGAAAGCTACCTAGACGTAAACCAACGCGCCAACTTCTTCCAGTTCGCCTATTCCTCGGCACCGGCGATGGTGATGCACACCACGGGGGCTGGCTCGAAGTACCCGTTCACAGGGCGTGACAAGGATGGCAAGTTCCTTGAGGGCGGGGGTACCTACAAGCTGCGCCTGCCGCCGAATCCACCTGCTGCGCTGTTCTGGGCGGTGACCGCCTACAACATCACTGACGGCACCATGCCCGAGACGAAACAGCTGTTGCCATCCACCAATGGTTACTACGACATCCCCAAGCAGCAGGATGGTTCTATCGAAATCTGGTCCGGCCCCGAGAAACCGGCCGATGTTGCCGATGCAGCATTCATCCAGACAATCCCAGGCCGCAACTTCCTGGTAGCACTGCGTTTGTACGGCAGCGAAGACGCTTTCTACGACCAGACCTGGAAACCGGATGACGTGGTGAAGGTCAAGTAACGCCTCTGGCCAGGCTGGCGGTTTGAGCTGTGCGCCAGCGAACCAATCCAATGACAGCAATAGGTCGATGGCAGTTGGTCGCGGACGACCGCTTTCGATCCATGGCGGTCACTTGGAACATTAGGTTTTGTACGAAAAGTGTGGTCATTCAACGTTGTGGGAGCGGCGGTGCGCCGATGCGACTTGCCCCGCGATCTGCCGCGACGCGGCAGCAAAGCCTGAGTTCGCGGCGTCTTTGACACTATTTGATATCGGGTACAGGAGCGCTTCGCGCTCCATCGCGGGGCAAGCCCGCTCCCACAAAACTTTTCGTACAGAGCCTAGTATCAAAGACTGCCGCGAAACCTGATCCAACAAGTTGTCTGCTGACCTCACCGGCCGCTATGGGGCACATCGTTTCCAGTCATGCAAACGCCCCTTGGCTTTTGCAGTTGTTGAACTGGATTGAAACCGATGGCCCCGATCCAACCGACGCGTACACGCATCAGAAGTTGTATTTGATACCCGTCATGATGTTGCGAGGCGCACCGTACATGCCGTGGTCGCCGGCATAGCTGAGGTATTCGCGGTCGAACAGGTTGTTCAGGTTGATGGATGCACTCAGGTGCTGGTTGAAGTCGTAGCGCGCCAAAAGGTTGGTAACGGCGTAGCTGCCCTGGGTGAAGGTGTGCAGGTCGGCACCGGTTTTGCTCTGCCAGTTCACGCCGCCGCCAAGGGTGACCTTGTCCAGAATCCCCGGCAGGCGATAGCTGGTGAAGGTCTTGAGGCTGTGGCGCGGCAAGGTGGTAACGATGCGCTGATCATCAGCGTCGGTGCTGACCGCGTAGGCATAACCAGCGGAGGCCTGCCAGCCTTCGGCAAGTTCGCCGTCCAGGGTGAATTCGACACCTTTGGTGGTGGTGCCTTGTTCGGATTTGTAGGTGTTGCCCCCCGGGGTGTCGATCCAGATCGCCAGGTTGTCCTGCTCGATCTTGAACAGCGCGACGCTGGAGTTCAGCTTGCCGTCGAAGTGGCTGCCCTTGATGCCGACTTCGAAGCCAGTGCCTTCCATCGGATCCAGCGGCTTGTTGTCGATGTCGCGAACCCAGGAGGATTGCGGGTTGAAGATTTTCGTATAGCTGGCATACAGCGACCATGTGTCGTTGACGTCGTACACCACGCCGGCATACGGAATGTAGACGCCGGTTTCCGACTCCTCCGTCTTGGTGTGCGCGGCGCCATAGGGTTTGTCTTCGATATCGCGATGCCAGTCGACCACGCGGCTTCCCAGCAGGATGCTCAAGTCATCGGTGGCGTGCAGGCGTGTGGCCAGGTAGGCGGCGTACTGGGTTTCGTCGGTGGTGGATTTGCCAGTGACATTGAACGGCGGTTTCAGCGAGTCGCCATTCCAGTTCAGCAGGTTGTCGATTGCGCCAGCGGGCGAGCCCGAATAGTCGTATTTCCAGCCGCCGTAACTGGGCACGTTTTCGTAGTAGTGGGACAAGGTCACGCCAGCGATCACTTCGTGTTCGCGGCCCAGCAGGCTGAACGGGCCGGTCAGGTAGGCATCGATGTTGTTCTGTCGCGGGATGCCAGAGAAACGCACCGGCAACTGGGTGGTGCCACTGCCGTCCGGGTTGAGGCCGCCGTTGACGTAGTTGAAGACCTCGTCGAACTTGTTCTCGGTGTGGGTAAGCTCGATCTTGCCGCTCCAGCCACTGGCGAACTGCTGTTCGATCGAGGTGAAAAAGCTGGTCTGTACATGGTCGTTGTAGGACCAGGACTGCGCCGAATTGAGCGAGCGCTCGAGCTTGGCGCGCGAGCCGTCGGTGAAGCGGGTGGGCAGGCCGGAGCGCATGGGCGAGTCGACGTCGGTGCGCTGGTAACTGAAGCCCATGGTCAGCAGGGTGTCTTGCGTCAGGTCGAATTCGGTGATGCCGTAGATCAGTTGCGAGTCCTGCTTGTAGCGGTCGATCCAGGACTGCTCGGTCTTGAAGTCGGCGACCAGCCGGCCGCGCACGTTGCCGGTTTCGGTCAGCGGGCCGGATACATCGAAACCTGTGCCATAGCGATCCCAGGTGCCGGCTTCGGCGGTGATGCTGGCCTGGGCCTCGGCAGTGGGGCGCTTGCGGATCAGGTTGATGGTCGCTGAAGGGCTGCCCAGGCCGCTGATCAGGCCGGTCGCCCCGCGGACCACTTCCACACGGTCATACATGGCCATGCTCTGGGTGTAGTTGTCCATGCGTTTGACGGTGGGCACGCCGTCGATTTCGAAGTTCTGAATCTCGAAGCCGCGCGAGAAATAGCCGTCGGATTCTGCGCCCTGGCCGTCGCGCAACACGATGATGCCGGGGGTAGCATCGAGGGTGTCGCTGAGGTTGGTCAGGCGTTGGTCATCCAGGCGCTGGCGCGTCATGACGGTCAGCGTTTGCGGTGTTTCCTGGGGGGTGAGGTTCAGGCGCGTCGAGCTGCTGGACGAGTAGGTGGTGTAGAGCCCGGTACCCTCGGTGGTCGAGCCCGGTGCCTTGCCGGAAATGGAAATACTCTGCAGCTCCAGGGCGCCTGAGGCCTGCGCCCGCTCGATGACGTATCGCCCATCCGGCTGGCGAACAGCAACCAGCTGGCTGCCTGCAAGCAGCGCCTGTAGGGCCTCGTCGACGGTGTAGTCACCGCGCAGCCCCTGGCTGCTTTGGCCGGCTATCAAGTCGTTGGGGAACGACAACAACAAGTGAGCTTGCTGGCCCAGGTGATTGAGTGCAGTACCCAAAGGTGCTGGAGGGATGTCGTAGTGCTGCACGTTGCTGTCGACGGCGGCCCACACGGGTGATGCCGCGCCGGCCATGACCGCTGCGGCGCAGCCGAGGGCGGTCAGGAGTGCGGTTGTGTGGGATGACGAAATGCTGCGGTGGTGCATGTGATGTCCCCGATGATCTTGATGTATGGCCTATGAGTCTCGCCAGAAATCAAAACGGCTCATCGCGGACGACAATTTTTCAAACGGTTGCCGGCAGGGGGCGCAAGTTGACCCACAGGCGAGTGAAACGCTGCACATCCAGTTTCAGTGTGTGGGCGACGGCATCGATGACTTGATCGCTGTCTGCCAGCGGGTAGGTGCCCCATACCCGCAGGTTGGCCAGGGCAGGGTCGCAGCCAAGATGGCCATGACGATACCGACCCAGTTCAGCGAGGAACGCCTGCAGCGGTTGGCCGTTGGCGACGATCATGCCTTCGGCCCAGGCCGGGGCGGAGGCTTGCAGTGCACGCTGATCGAGCATGCCGAGTGGCCCAAAACGTGCCACCTGTCCGGCTTGCAGGGCAGACCAGGTGCCCGCTTGTGTCGGGCTTGCTTGAAGCGAGCCCCGATAGACCGCCAATTGCGTTGAGCCATTGTCAAACTGGCGTACGGTGAAACGCGCCGAGGACGCCTGGGCCCGAATCTGAGCGGTATCGATGAACAGCGTCTGGTTCGAAGCCGTGTCGATCAGGACCTCGCCGCTGAGCAATCGAAGGCGCCAACCTTGATCTGCCTGGCGAGCATTCATCGCACTGCGGGTATTGAGTTCAACTGACAGCTCGGAGGTCAGTGCGACACGTCGCTGCTCACCGACACCCGTGGTGTAATCGGCGTTGAAGCGCGACACCATTTCGCTGTCCCGGGCCATCCATGCACCAGCGCTTGCGCTCAGCAGCAAGGCCAGGCCCTTGATTGCCCGTCTTCTGCTTAACCCTTCCTGAGCGGGAAGCAACAAGGCCCGTCGGGCAAGGCCGGGGTCGCCTCGGCTGCGTAATGAGTCGAGTTGCTCGCCCAGCGCCAAGGCTTTTTCCCAGGCCATCTCATGCAAGGGGTGTGCACTGCGCCATGCCATGAACGCGGCCTGTGCAGCTGAATCGAGATTGGCCTCCTGCCTATCGAGCCACCATTCCATGGCCTCCTCACACATTTTCGGTGTGAGCGATGGTTCTCGCGCAACGGCTTTTGTGCTGGCAGTCATCAGAGGGACTCCGTCACCAGCATGCATTTCGCACCTGCCTTGATGATGTGACGCTTGACCGTGGCGATCGAAATGCCCAACCGCTCGGCAATGTCGCCGTGGCTGAGCCCATCCAGTTGCGACCAGAGAAAGGCTTGCTTGACGGCGACATCCAGTTCGCAGAGCGCTTCGTCGAGTCGAACCAGGGTCTCGAAAATAATCAATTGGGTCGCCAGATCCGGCAGTACGCTCTGGTCTTCCATCTGCAGCGCATCCAGATAGGCTTTTTCCAGGCGTGCGCGACGGAAGTGGTTGGACAGGACACTGCGTGCCACCTTGGCCAGGAACGGCCGAGGCTGGCGGACTTCGAGCGTCTCGTTGCTGGCCAGCAGACGCATGAAGGTGTCTTGCATCATGTCTGCGGCGCGGTGCGGGCAACTCAGTTGCCGATACAGCCAGCTACGCAACCAGCGGTGTTGCTGTTCGTAGAGAGCAGTCAGCTGAGCGGTGTCGACGGATGCCATGAGTTGTCACAGGTTTGTGCAAATGAGACTTAGTATCATATGTGGCTGATTGTGTGCCGACAAGAACGAAGAAGGGCGCGGTGCATCTTGTTCATTCGGATGCAAACGACGGTCGCTCCGCGAACCATGCCACCGCCAGCTCCTTGAAGGCCTCGGCCGAAGGCGTCAATGGATAGCGCTGATCATGCGCCAGCACGATGCTATGGGTTGGCAGTTTCTCCTGAGTCGGCCGACAGACCAGCGCTTGACCATCATAACTACGGTCACCAAAGGGCCGGGTATAGATCAGCGCCACGCCAAAGCCATTGGCGACGAGGCTGCGCTGCAACTCGAAGGTGCGCACACGGTGCACAACGGCGGGGGAGAGGTCGTAAAAGCTGAACAGATCCAACACATGCTGCCAACTGTGAACCTGATCGGTGACTACCAGGGTGTATTCGGCTAGCGCTTTGAGACTGACGCGCGACTGCTTGGCCAACGGATGATCGGCCGACAGCAGCACCTGGGCGGTCAGCTGGCACAACTGCGTGCAATGAGTGTTCGGCGGTAAACCCAGGTCATAGGTGATGGCCAGTTCTATCGCGCCCTCACTGAGGCGCTTGCCAACATAGTCGAAGCTGCCATCGCGCATATCGACCGTGACCCTTGGGCAGGACTCCTGCATCCGTCGCACGATTTGTGGCAGGCAATAGGGCGCCAGATCTTCGAAACAGCCGACCACCAGTTCGCCGACACACTCGCCAGCATTGGCATTGATCTCGGCAAAGGTCTGAGCCTCTGCCAGCACGCGACGGGCCTGGACCATGACGGTACGACCGAATGGGGTCAGCGATATCCCGAGGCCACGTTGGCGTATGAAGATGGCTTGACCCAGCACCTCCTCCAGCTCGGTGATGGCCGCCGAGATGGAAGGTTGTGAAACATGAAGCTCCATGGCAGCAGTGGTGAGGTTGCCGTGCTTGGCCGCTGCGAGCGCGTAGCGAAGCTGCCTGAGTGTGAACTTCATAGGTTTTTCCTTGGTGATGCATCAGGACTTATTATTTTATCCTTTTTTTATGTTGTGAAATATTTCTCCTGCGCAGTGATCATCTTGTTTGGGAGCGTCACAATGACAATTACAAAGGCTCTGCTGACCACGACACTTTCTTTAGGGCTCCTGGCGTGCGCTGGCGCCAGCCAGGCGGCCGGCTGGTGCGAGTCCGGCAAGCCGGTGAAATTCGCCGGTTTGAACTGGGAAAGCGGGATGCTGCTCACTGAGGTGATGCAGTTCGTGCTGAAAAATGGCTATGGCTGTGACACCGACAGCCTGCCGGGTAATTCCATCTCCATGGAGAACGCCCTGAGCAGCAACGATATCCAGGTGTTCGCCGAGGAGTGGGTAGGGCGCAGCGAGGTCTGGAACAAGGCTGCGGCCGCCGGCAAGGTCGTCGGCGTCGGCTCGCCGGTGGTGGGCGCGGTCGAAGGCTGGTATGTGCCGCGTTATGTGATCGAAGGCGATGCCAAGCGCAAACTCGAAGCCAAGGCCCCGAACCTCAAGAGCATTGCCGATCTGGGGCAATACGCCCAGGTGTTCAAGGATCCGGAAGAACCGGACAAGGGGCGCTTCTACAACTGCCCGGCCGGCTGGACCTGCGAGCTGGACAACAGCCAAATGCTCAAGAGCTACGGCCTGGAAAACACCTACACCAACTTCCGCCCGGGCACCGGCCCGGCACTGGATGCCGCCGTGCTGTCGAGCTACAAGCGTGGCGAGCCGATCCTCTTCTACTACTGGTCGCCCACCCCGCTGATGGGCCAGGCCGACTTGGTCAAGCTGGACGAGAAGCCAGGCGTGGATAAATCCGTGACCATCAAGGTGGGCGTGTCGAAGACCTTCCACGAACAGGCGCCGGAACTGGTGGCTGTGCTGGAAAAGGTCAATCTGCCGATCGATCTGCTGAACCAGAACCTGGCGCGCATGACCAGAGATCGCATCGAGTCGGCGGAATTGGCCAAGTCGTTCCTCAAGGAGCACCCCGAAGTTTGGCACAGCTGGGTCAGCGAAGACGCAGCCAAAAAGGTAGATGCGGCACTCTGAGGGTGTGGGCCGGTCCGGCGCCTGCCGGGCTTGCCGCATAGCAGTCCGCTTCAAGCATTTGCTCGAGAGAAATCCATGTTCCCCAAGAACTTCACGTTTTCCATTGCCGACTGGGTCAATGGCTGGGTCGATGCGCTGGTCACCAACTACGGTGACCTGTTCCGGCACATTTCCGACACCCTGCTGTGGGCCATCGTCAACCTCGAAGGCCTGCTGCGCGCAACACCCTGGTGGCTGATGCTGGCCATCGTCGGCGCTATTGCCTGGCACGCCACCCGTAGAGTCTTACCCACGGCGGTGATCGTCGGCTTGCTGTTCCTGGTCGGTGCGGTCGGCCTCTGGGACAAGCTGATGCAGACCCTGGCGCTGATGCTGGTGGCAACGCTGATCTCGGTCCTGGTCGGCATTCCGCTGGGTATCCTGTCGGCGCGCAACGATCGCTTGCGGGCGGTGTTGATGCCGCTGCTCGACATCATGCAAACCATGCCCAGCTTCGTGTACCTGATCCCGGTATTGATGCTGTTCGGCCTGGGCAAGGTGCCGGCGATCTTTGCCACCGTCATCTATGCCGCCCCGCCGCTGATTCGCCTGACCGACCTGGGCATTCGCCAGGTGGACGGCGAGGTCACGGAGGCGATCAACGCGTTCGGTGCCAATCGCCTGCAACAACTGTTCGGCGTGCAGTTGCCACTGGCGTTGCCGAGCATCATGGCCGGTATCAACCAGACCACCATGATGGCCCTGTCGATGGTGGTCATCGCCTCGATGATCGGTGCCCGTGGCTTGGGTGAAGACGTCCTGGTCGGCATCCAGACCCTCAATGTGGGCCGCGGCCTCGAAGCGGGCCTGGCCATTGTGATCCTGGCGGTCGTGATCGACCGCATTACTCAGGCCTATGGCCGGCCACGGCATGGGGTGGGCAAATGAGCGCCAAGCAGACGATGAACAAGATCGAAGTCAAACAGGTCTTCAAGATCTTCGGTGCGCGTGCCGAAGATGCCCTGAAACTGATCCGCCAGAACAAGAGCAAAGAGCAGGTGCTGGCCGATACCGGCTGCGTGGTCGGGGTCAACGATCTGTCGTTGTCCATCGGCAGCGGTGAGATCTTCGTGATCATGGGGCTGTCGGGCTCGGGCAAGTCGACCCTGGTGCGTCACTTCAACCGCCTGATCGACCCCACCAGCGGCCAGATCCTGGTGGACGGCGAGGACATTCTGCAATACGACATGCAAGCCCTGCGCGAATTCCGCCGGCGCAAGATCAGCATGGTGTTCCAGAGCTTCGGCCTGTTGCCGCACCGCACCGTGCTGGACAACGTCGCCTACGGCCTGAAGGTCCGTGGCGAGAGCAAAGCCCTGTGCACAGAGCGCGCCCTGCACTGGATCAACACCGTGGGCCTCAAAGGTTACGAACGCTCGTACCCGCACCAGTTGTCGGGCGGCATGCGCCAGCGCGTGGGCCTGGCGCGTGCGTTGGCTGCCGACACCGACATCATCCTGATGGACGAAGCCTTCAGTGCGCTCGACCCGCTGATTCGCGCCGAAATGCAGGACCAGTTGCTGGAACTGCAAAAGACCCTGCACAAGACCATCGTCTTCATCACCCATGACCTGGACGAAGCGGTGCGCATCGGCAACCGAATTGCCATTCTCAAGGACGGCCGCCTGATCCAGGTCGGCACGCCGAAGGAAATCCTCTACCAGCCTGCGGACGAATACGTAGATCGTTTCGTGCAGCGTCGCGTAGCTTCGCTATAAGGAACCGCGTGTATGTCGTTTGCCAAAAAAATCATCATCGCCGAAGCGCCCGTTCGCTGGCAGGACGTGGTGGCTGTGGCCCGGCATGGAGCGCAGCTTGAGCTGGCCCCATCGGCCTGGGCGCGGATCGACAACGCCCAGGCGATTGTCCAGCGCATCGTTTCCAGCGGTGACCGCGCCTATGGCGTCAACACCGGGCTTGGCGCCTTGTGCAATGTCTCGTTGCAGGACGAACAGCTCAGCCAGCTGTCGCACAACACCTTGCTCAGCCATGCCTGTGGCGTGGGTAGCGCGCTGTCGGACGAACAGACCCGGGCGATCATGTGCGCGGCGATCATCAACTTCTGCCAGGGCCGTTCCGGCCTGCAGCGCAAGGTGGTCGAGGCGTTGCTGACCCTGCTCAACCAGCACATCACCCCGCAGGTGCCGAAACAGGGGTCGGTGGGGTACCTGACCCACATGGCCCATATCAGCATCAGCTTGCTGGGCGTCGGCCAGGTCAGCTATCGCGGGCAGATCGTGCCGGCGCAGCAGGCCTTGGCCGAGGTCGGCCTGGCGCCGGTCAAACTGGGGGCCAAGGATGGTCTGTGCCTGGTCAACGGTACCCCGTGCATGACCGGCCTGAGCTGCCTGTCTCTGGATGACGCCACGCGTTTGAGCCAATGGGCGGACGTTATCGGCGCCATGAGCTTCGAGGCCCTGCGCGGCCAACTCGATGCCTTCGACCCTGAAATCATCGCGCTCAAACCCCACCCCGGCATGCAGTGCGTGGGCCGCAATTTGCGGCGCCTGCTCGAGGGTAGCGAAATCATTGCCAGCAGCCATGGCATTCGCACCCAGGACGCCTTGAGCATTCGCTCGATCCCGCAGGTTCATGGCGCCGCGCGCGATCAGTTGGAACACGCCGCAAGGCAGATCGAAACCGAACTCAACTCCACCACCGACAACCCGATGTTGCTGGGTACGCCCGAGTCCTATCGGGTGGTTTCCCAGGCCAATCCCCACGGCCAGTCCGTGGCCATGGCGGCCGACTTGCTGGCCATCGCGGTGGCCGAAATCGGGGCGATTGCCGAGCGTCGTCTCGATCGCCTGATCAACCCGTTGGTCAGCGGCTTGCCGGCCTTCCTGGTCAGTCAACCGGGTGTGAACTCGGGCATGATGATTGTCCAGTACGTGGCCGCATCACTCTGTGCCGAAAACCGTCAGTTGGCCCAACCGGCCGTCATCGACAACTACGTCACCTCCGGCCTGCAGGAGGATCATCTGAGCATGGGCACCAATGCCGGGTTGAAGCTGCACCGCGCCCTGGAGAACTGTACGCAGATCCTTGCCATCGAATACCTGTTGGCGGCTCAGGCATTCGAGTTCCTCAAGGAGCAGCGCTTTGGCGCAGGTACCCAGGTTGCCTGGCGGTTGCTGCGCGAACGGGTCCCGGCCTATGCCCAGGACCGTTGGCTGGCCCCGGATATCGCCAGCAGTGCATCGATCCTGAAGGACCCCGGCCTGCTTGGCGCTGCCTTCCCCGAGCTGTTGTGACAGGTGCAGGTGCCGCCAAGGGCGGCTTTGGGTCGAGGGCAGTCACTACCCAGTAATGGCTTTGGCCATTTCCGACGTGCCAGCCCAACCGATCTGCTCATAGACCGGTTTGCCCGTCTCGGTGGCGTGCAGGACTGCGAAGCTGATGCCTCGGCGAGCGAACTCGGCTTCGGCAGCTTGCATCAAGGCCGAAGCCAGGCCGCGGCGGCGGTAAGCCGGCTGGACGTACACGTTCAACACGTAGCCACGCTTGTCCAGGGTTGGGTGGGATGGATGCGGCGGCCAATCGATGCTCATCAGGCCAATGGCTGCGACCGGTTGCTCGCCATCCAGGAGTTTGAACCCGTAATACCGACCGTCACCGAGTCGCTCTTCCAGCCATGGGCGAAAGTGCTGGGTCATGACCCGTAGTTGTTTAGGATCCCCGCCTGCCTCAAGAAACATGTCCTGGCGATGGGCGCAGATCATTTCTGCGTCAGAGGGGCCAACGGGCTGGCACACCAGACCGGAGAACGCTGTACATCCTTGTAGTTCGATCATCGTTTATCCAGCGTCAGTGGCATTGATTGATGAGGTGGCAGCCTATGGCACCTTCAGGCGTATGCGCAATGGCTTGGCAGGGAAGGTGAGAAACCAGGCAGCCAATGCCAACAGGTAAACCGCAATCATCAAGGCCGGGGGCTAACTGGGTTCGCCTGTGCGAGATAAGGCTTGGAGGACATCCATGGCTTTAGCGGCATCATCCTTGGCTACGAAAATGTGGTCATGGTAGAAGGCTGCGATCACGTTGCAACTGATGCCAGCCTTGCCGAGCGCGGTCGCGAATGCGGCCGTCAAACCTACCGCATCAAGAGCGGAGTGGATGGTGAGCGTGATCCAAGCTGCCACAAAACTGTACTCAAGGCCCAGTGCATCAGCGCGTTCGCGCTCAATGATTGCAGTGAGGCCTTCTTTTTCGCGGAATGTACCCAGCACATCGGTACCCTGGAGCGCGGTAGCGTGCGCCACTGTGCAGAACACAAAGTCGCCTTCATTGAGGACTGGGCTCATGCCGCGGAGCAGAGCTGAGATCGATTTTTCGCCTGACATAGGGTTACTCCCGTTTGAAAGACGGCAGTGTGCATTTCAGTGGGGCATTAGTTTAATCAATACTGCTCATTACCGATTAGTGTCGCTTATGCGATTCCCTGCCCAATTCACCTTACGCCAGCCAGGCTAGACCAGGTCTGAATGGCTCGAATGGCAGCTTTCGACCCAAAGCTGCCATTGCGATGGTGCTGCTCTTGCTCATTTTTCGAGGCTGGCGCGAACCTTGTGGGAGCGGGTTTACCCGCGAAGCAGGCGACGCGGAGGGTGGCACGGGCTTCGCCCGTGTTCGCGGCGGTTCGACGCCTCGATAAACCTGCTCCCACAGAGATCACCTCTGGCATGACTGTCAGCTTAGGGTCGGTAGTTGCTTTTCGTGAAATACGATTCCCTACGCAGGCAACCCTGCTCTGATTCTGGCCATCCCGCCATTGAAGTACAGGTCGCCCCGCATCTCGTCTCACTACCTCCGGCAGATGCCCGATCGCCCCCCAGGCCTGAGCCATTGGACGGCCACGTGCCTTTGTGCATGGTGCAGTGTCGCACGCCGTGCTGACGGTGTTCGCCCAGAGCATGATGGGAACCGTGCAACCTGCCTACCCTGCCACCATGCCCAGGGCGTAATCCTTGAAAGCCAACCACCCGATCCCATGGGAGCACTGTTCATGTCTATCGACTTCAGACCTGCTCAAGCCTCGGACGCGCATGATATTGCGCGCTTCTTTCAACTGACATCGGAGGGCATGGCCGATTACATATGGAGCAAGCTTGCCGCACCTGGAGAAGCGTTGCTGAGTGTCGGTGCGTCTCGCTATGCCAGGGAGCAGGGCGACTTCTCCTACAAGAACTGCCTTATGGCCACTTTCGAAGGGCGCGTCATCGGCATGATGCATAGCTATGCCTTGCGCGAGGCCCCTGACAGGCCTGTCGAGACAGACCCGGTCCTCGCGCCTTACGCCGACATGGAAATACCCGACACCTTGTACATATCCAGCCTGGCCCTGGATGAGGCCTGGCGCAGCCAGGGGCTGGGTGTCGAGTTTCTTCGCCACGCCCAGCAGCGCGCTGAGGACTCTGGCCTGGATGGGCTATGCCTGATCGATTATGCAGAAAACCACGGTGCACGCCGCTTCTACGAGCGTCACGGCTTTCAAATTGTAAAAGCCTGCCAGATCGTTCCGCATCCGATGCTGGCCGTGACCGGTGAAGCCTATTTGATGTATCGCCCTACCCACAACGTGCTCGAGAAAAGCCATGAACAATAAACTGACCGTGTTCCGCGAACTGGATATCCAACCGGTGCGCGACCTTCCTTTTTTTGAAGAGGTCTTGGAAGGCACCCCTCATACGCTGACGTCCAAGTACTATCACGATGAACAGCAGGGTCGCATTTCCGGAGAATGGCAAGCCAGCACCGGAGCGTGGCGCATCGACTACAAAGTTTGGGAGTTCTGCCATGTACTGAGTGGATGCTGCGTCATTGAGCTTGAGGGTTGCGCGCCCATCACACTGGCCGCTGGCGACACCTTCATTATCGAACCGGGCGCCAAGGGCAAATGGACCGTGCTGGAAGACATGAAAAAGAACTTTGTGATCCTCTTGCCCGCGAACTAGGCGCTGGGTCGCGTTTCATCGAGCGCAGCGCAAGGACAGTTTGCATGCTTGCCTGCTGGCGGCGCTCGGATGTTCTTCGGCAGGCCACAACTGAACTGGCTTAATGATTTTGGCTCCCTTCTAAATCAGCCGATCGGAGCAGCCTGGCTCCTCAAGTTGCTTGGCCACTTTCATTGCCAGTTCAACGAAGGCCCTCGCTGCGGCCGTTTGATAAACCCCTTTCCGTTGCATCAGAACAGCAGTGCGTTGCAAGCGCTGCTGGTCCAACTCGATAGCAACCAACTGCTCGTGAGCCAGGGCGATGTTGGCCGGCAACAAGGTCGCGAGCGTGGTCCTGCTGACCACCTCGATAAGCGCACTGATGGTATTGGCCTCCACTTGTACGTGAGGGCGAATGTCGTGCTGGCGGCAGTAGCTGTCGATCTGCTCACGCGTGGCGAATTCGGCGCTCAAGAGTATCAACGATTCTGAGTTCAACCTCTCCAGGCCAATACTGCCCGTGGTGGCGAGAGGATGATGCTTGCCCACCACCAGCGCGAGGGTTTCGACCAGTAGCGCCTGGGCCTCCAGGTCCAGATGATGGCCGTTGTCGAACGCAATGCCCACATCCACCTCGTCGGCCAACAACAGTTCTTCCAGCGCTTCTTGAGCGATCTCTCGCAGCACCAGCGTGATGTTCGGGTACCGGCTATGGAACGCCTCAACCAGCGGGCCAACGAGGTAGCTGGTGAATGTCGGTGTTACCCCCACCCGAAGTGATCCGCGGCTCAGATCGCCGAGGTCATCAATGGCTCGTTTTGCCTCCTGCAGTTCCTGCGCGGCTCGCTTGGCATAGCGCAGGTACACCTCGCCGGCATCAGTCAATCGCGTGGTCCGGCCGGAACGATCGAACAACGGGGTGCCGAGGCTCTCTTCCAGCTGCCGGACCTGCTGCGACAAGGCCGGTTGCGACACATGCAAGGCCGCTGCGGCGCGCGTGAAACTGAGGTGGTTTGCCACTGCGATGAAGTACTGGATGTGCCGGGCAAGCATGGGTGCACCTATAAGATTATCTGATCTACCTGATCATAAATCAGACTTTTACCTTATTGAAGGTGCTGCGTAACCTTTGCTTCAACACATCGCGTCACTCAAGGAGTCAGCCATGAAAGACATCATCGACGGGTTTCTGAAGTTCCAGAAAGACGCCTATCCCGAGCGCGTCAAACTGTTCAAGGATCTGGCCAGCCAGCAGAGCCCACGTGCCCTGTTCATCTCATGCTCCGACAGCCGCCTGGTGCCGGAGCTGGTCACCCAGCGCGAACCCGGGGACCTGTTCGTCATTCGCAATGCAGGCAACATCGTGCCGTCCTACGGGCCCGAGCCTGGAGGCGTATCGGCTTCGGTCGAATACGCCGTGGCGGCCTTGCAGGTTTCCGACATCGTCATCTGCGGCCACTCCGATTGCGGCGCCATGACGGCCATCGCCACCTGCAAATGCCTGGACCACATGCCCGCAGTGGCCGGTTGGCTGCGCTACGCCGATTCCGCCCGAGTGGTTAACGAAGCCCGCAGCCATTTCGGCCCGCAGGCCAAGGTCGAAGCCATGGTGCGCGAAAACGTGATCGCCCAGCTTGCCAACATCCAGACCCACCCCTCGGTGCGCCTGGCCCTGGAAGAGGGCCGCGTGACCTTGCATGGCTGGATCTACGACATCGAAAGCGGGCTGATCGAGGCCTTCGATGGCAGCACCGGCACATTCGTGTCCCTCGCCCACAACCCCGAAGTGCACGCCGTTTCCCATCAACCCAAGCGCGTTGCCTGAACATCTTTCAACCAAGGAGAAACACCATGATCCAATCGCAAATCAGCCAGAACGCCCGCCTTGCCCTGAGCGAAGTCATCCTTCTGGCCAAAGCCCGCAAAGACCTCTCGTTCTCGCAGATCACCGAAGGCACCGGTTTGTCCGAAGCCTTCGTCACCGCGGCACTGCTGGGCCAGCACCCATTGCCGGCGAGCGCCGCCCAGGTCGTGGGTGACAAGCTCGGCCTCGACGCGGACGGCATCGCACTGCTGCAGACCGTGCCACTGCGCGGCAGCATTCAAAATGGTATCCCGACCGACCCGACCATCTACCGCTTTTACGAGATGTTGCAGGTGTACGGCACCACCTTGAAGGCGCTGGTTCATGAAAAGTTCGGCGACGGCATCATCAGTGCCATCAATTTCAAGCTGGACATCAAGAAAGTCGAAGACCCCGAGGGCGGCTCGCGCGCAGTGATCACCCTGGATGGCAAATACCTGCCCACCAAACCGTTCTGATTTGGCTGCAACACATGGGCTGGGCCGCAACTTCGCGGCCCAGCCACAACCTGAAGGTGATCAAAATTGAAAGCGTTGTTCGCATTGATACTCGGCGCGCTGTGCAACGTGGCGATGGCTGCTGACGTTGAGCAACAGGTCGAGCAGACGCCGGTTGAACAGTACAGCTACTCCCAGCACCTCGATATTGCTCGCGTCATTTCCATGAGCGAGGTCCCCGATGTCTGTCAGGTCGTGCCCGCTCGCATGACGTACGAAGACTCCCAAGGCAATAAGCATGTGCTTGAGTACCGCGTGATGGGCAATGGTTGCTCGAATAACTGAGCCCGGCCTTCGCAGCGCTACAGCACTCTTCATGAGGACTGAAGTTGATGGACCTAATCTTTCGAAATGTACGCATTGACGACGCCCAGCCACGGGTAGATGTGGCTGTGCGAGCAGGCAAAATCGCCGAAATCGCGCCACACATCGCCACCACGGCAGGGCGCGAAATCCAAGGCGACGGCAATGTGCTTGTCGCTGGGTTTGTCGAAGGCCACCTGCACCTGGAAAAAGCCAACGTCATGCAGCGCAAGGCCAATCGTTCCGGCACCTTGAAGGAAGCGATCGCCGTCACCGCCGAACTGAAGCCCACACTGACCCGTGAGGATATCCGCGAACGTTCGATCCAGGTGCTGCGCGCATTGGTACAAGCCGGTACCACGCATGTGCGCGCCCATGCCGAGTTCGACCCCGCTCAAGGCTTCACCGGGCTTGAAGTGGTGCTGGAGTTGCGCGAGGAGTTTCGCGAGGTGATCGACATCCAGGTCGTGGCCTTTCCGCAAGAAGGCATTCTCAAGCTGCCTGGCATGCAGGCCATGATGGTCCAGGCAATGGAGATGGGGGCCGATGTGGTGGGCGGCATACCCTACAACGATGTGTCGCCGCAGGAGCACATTGATTTCGTCTTTGACCTGGCCAAGCGCTACGACAAAGACATCGACCTGCACCAGGACTTCGCCGATGACGCCGAGCACATGACCATCGAGTACGTGGCACGTCGAACCATTGCCGAAGGCTACCAAGGGCGGGTCTGCGTTGGGCACCTGACCAGCCTGGCCGCCGTCTCGCCAGCGCGGCAGGCACAGGTCATCGCGTTGCTACGTGAGGCCGACATCAGCGTGATGTGCCTGCCCGCCACCGACCTGCACCTGGGGGCTCGGGGTGACAGTCACAATGTAAGACGCACCCTGACACCTGTGCGTGCGCTGCGCGACGGCGGTGTCACGGTTTGCCTGGCCACCAACAACATTCGAAACGCATTCACACCCTATGGCACTGGCGACCTGTTGCACATTGCACAACTGGCCATTCCTGCGTGCCACTTGGGCGGCGCGGATGATCAGGCCACCGTGTTGTCGATGCTCACGACAAACCCTGCCAAAGCCTTGGGGTTGAAACACCACGGTTTGGCGGTGGGCAATGATGCCGACCTGGTGCTGGTCGATTGCCGTGCTGTGGCCGATGTCATTCTCGACCTGCCGACACGGCTGATGGTGCTCAAGCGCGGCAAGGTGGTGGCAACGGCTGAGCATCGTAGATCAGTCGCGTTTTGAGGCCATCTTGAAGATTTCGTAATCAAGCAAGTCCATTTACGGGAAGGTCGCTCGTGGGAAGGCTACTCGAACCAACCCTTCGACTTCGGCCCTGTTCACTAGGCCACGCGAATGGCCTTGCCAGGAGGCTAGGGCGTCGAGGCATGCAGATGGGCAGGTAAGTGGGGAGTGATCAGGCCGTTGGCAATGGCACTGGCTTCAAGCTTCGCATGCTCCGTGCTCAGCAGGACATAAGCAGCCTGCAGCGTGGTGATCTTCGCTTGAATTTCGGCCATCTTGCTGGCGACCAAGGCTGCGCCTTGTGCGCAGTCGATCTTGTTGCCTCGCTTGGCTGCAAGTATTTCTCCAATCTCAGCGAGGGAAAAACCGCCACTCTGGGCGCTCTGAATAAAGGCCAGGTCAACAACCGTTTGATCGCTGTAACTGCGGTAATTGTTGGCTTGTCGTTGTGCCACGATAAGCCCGAGCTGTTCGTAATAGCGCAATGCATGCCGGCCGACGCCACTGCGGCGCTCCAACTCTCCAACGTTCACACTAAAAACTCCTTGACTGTAGAGCGCACTCTACACCTTAGCCTGCACCCATTATCCAAACCAGGAATCAGGCATGAGCGTGGAATGCTTCGTCACCGGCGGCAGTGGGTTTGTGGGGCAACATTTATTGGCCCGACTTACTGCGACAGGGTACAAGACTCGGGTGCTTATGCGCACTCCAGGGAACATTGAGCGTCTCAGAAAACAGGTAGGTCAACTGGGCGGTAATCCTGCGTATATCCATGCCGTTGAGGGCGATATCAGCAGAGAGGGGCTTGGGCTCAGCGAGGCGGACATGCAGTGCGTGTCTTCGGCCTCGGTGATCTTCCACCTCGCGGCGGAGTTTTCCTGGGGGCTGTCGATGGAGCGCGCCCGAGCAGTCAATGTGCAAGGGGCGCTGAGGGTCGCCAAGCTTGCGGCGAGCCAGCGTATCCGAATGCTGATGGTGGGCGGCTTCATGCTGCAAAACCTTAACCACCTGGCCAGTATCGGTGTTGATGATGAGTGCCCTGAAAACACAAACTGGCCCGCAGTCTACCGCCGTGTAGGTGGCTACGAAGGCAGCAAGATCGAGTCCCATTTTGCCGTCATCCGTTATATGCAGGATGCGGGCGCGGACTACACCATCGTTCATCCTGCTACGGTGTGTGGCCACAGCGAGAGTGGGCACATTCTGGAAGGACAGCCTCTGGCCGAACTCATTCGAAATCTGGCACAAGGTCGGTTCAAGGCGGTCCCCGGTTCCCCCAGGCACTGGTTGCCATTAGTCAGCGTCGACTACCTGGTAGCGATGATGACCTGTGTGGCGTTCGATCCCTCAATGGCCAACCGGCAGGTTCTGGCGCTCTATGAGCACACATCGAGCCTGCAGGGCATGCTTGAGCAGATCGCAAAACCGCTGGAGGTCAAGGCGCCCCGTCGGCATGTACCGATAAGGTTGCTCAGGTGGCTTTTGATGATTCCCGGGCTGGCAGCACGATTTGCGATCAGCGCCGAGTCATTGGACTTTATCCAGACGCAGCGCTTCGATATCAGTAATAGCGAGCAATTAGAGCGCAAGTATCAGTTCACACATCCCGATATGGCGCGCGCTCTGGAAAAGACGGTGCGCTACGTCAAGGATCACTATCTCCACTGAGGCAGGCCAGTCTTGATGGCTCAAGACATGCGTGTGAGAGCGAGCGCTTGCGACCCATAGCAGCCGCTGAAAGTTAACTGGCTTCGTGAGCGCGACGCGCATCCTGTGGGAGCGGGTTCACCCGCGAAGCAAGCGCCGCAATGGATGGCACCGGCGGTGCCGGTGTTCGCGGCAGTTCGACGCCTCGAAAAACCCGCTCCCACAAAAATTGCTGATGGGCTCAGCGTCCGCTTCGGGTCGAAAGCAGCCATTCACGACCAGCGACTAACGACCCATAGCTCCCCGCCTGGCGCGGCACCTCAAGGCGGGGCGGCCCACTATTACCTCACAACCCATCCCGATAATAAGCAGAAAAGCTCAGACTCTGGACATTAATGACTGGTATCTGAGCATTCAAGTTACTGGCTCGTAGGGCTCAAGAACGCTTTAGTTTGAACGATTCAAACAGCGTTGCTTTCTGGCGGACTATCCATAATTTATAGCCTACCGACAGCAATGCCAGCCACCCGATACCTACATAGAGCGCCATGCGAGTTTCTGAGTACCAACCCAGTACGCAGAAAATGAACAGCATGAAAACAATTGCGCAGGCGGGGCCTACAGGCCAGAAAGGCACGGGGAAATGCAGGGCCTCAACCTCAGTTCGAGTCATGTGCCGGCGCATGGCGACTTGGGACAAAAGAATCATCAGCCACACCCATACAATCGAAAACGTCACCACCGACGCCAAAATCATGAAGAGATTGTCCGGGAACAGGTAATTAAGCAGAACACCCAAAAGCAGGGCCGTCGCCATAACGATTACAGTCATCCAAGGTACACCGAATCGGGACAGGCGGGAAAAACTGGCGGGTGCCTGGCCGCTCTGAGCCATGCCGTACATGATTCTCCCTGCGGCGAAAATATCGCTGTTAATGGCCGATAGTGCGGCAGAAATGACGACGATGTTCAGCACTGTAGCAGCCGACTTTATACCTAAGCCGCTGAATATCTGTACGAAAGGGCTGCCCTCACTGCCAATCTTAGGCCAGGGATAGATGGCCATCAGAACGAATAGTGTAAGCACGTAGAACATCAATATTCGCAGTGGCACGGAGTTGATCGCGCGTGGCAGGACCTGTTGCGGGTTTTTGGCTTCTCCCGCAGTGATACCAATCATTTCGATTCCGCCAAAGGCAAACATTACGACGGCGAAAGAGGCGATCATTCCACTCACGCCATTGGGGAAAAAGCCACCGTGCTGCCACAAATTGCTTAAGCCGCTCGTTACTTCATTGGCAGAGCCCAACTTAATACCGAAAACTAGAACTGCCAACCCGGCAACGATCATCGACGCAATAGCCGTGACTTTCAGCAACGACAACCAGAACTCCAACTCGCCAAATACCTTGACGCTGCACAGGTTCAGAGCCCCGATGAAAAATACGATGCCCAGGACCCAGATCCATCGTGGTGTGTCGGGAAACCAGTAACTCATGTAAACACCAAAGGCGGTCACATCTGCCAGACATACCACCAGCATGGAAAATGCGTAGCTCCAGCCAGTCAGAAAACCTGGAAAGCTCCCCAAGTACTGGGTTGCGTAGTGGGCAAAAGAACCCGATACAGGATTGCGCACGGCCATTTCACCCAAGGCACGCATCATCATGTAGATGGCCATGCCACCGATGATGTAGGCCAGCAGTACCGAGGGGCCAGCCAGCTTGATTGCTGAGGCGGACCCATAGAACAATCCGGTGCCAATAGCAGAACCGAGCGCCATGAAGCGAATATGGCGAGCACTCAGGCCTCGCCGCATGGAAGGTGCGTTATCGCTCATTCCAGGTAGTCTCCACATTATTTTTGTTTGAATGCCGAGGCGTCGCGCGGGCGTCTGGTTTTCAGGCCAGACAAGTCCCCAGGCCGGCCATCGGCACCTGTAGTGGTCAAGTAATCTGCGGGAATAGGACCGGCGTTTTCATCGTCAATGAAAGCCAGTTCGCGAGGCCTACAGCTGCACAGTGGAAAGCCGCTTGATTTCGGACCAAGTGCGTTGCGCGTAGTGAGGATCGAAGAGTGAGTGATAGCCCCCCGTGTGCCAGAAGACCACTGGGCCTTCCAACTCCCCCTTTTTCGCGAGATCGATCAACGCCGCGACTGCCTTGGCGCTATAGACGGGGTCTACGAGTATCCCTTCGGTGGTGGCAAGCAGGTCGATCGCTTCTATCACGCCCGGTGCAGGCAGGCCGTAGCCGTCGCCCAGATAGTCCTCGGTGAGGTTGATGTCGTTGCGTGTCAGTTCCACTTCTGCGCCGATGAGGTGGGCACCACCTTGGGCATAAGCGAGGTACTGGCCGGGTACGTCATCATAGACATCCTCGGCAACGACGATACCGCGGATGTTGCTTGGCGAACCGTGCAAGGTATTGCCCAGCACCAGTCCGGAGTGAGTGCCTCCCGATGAGCTGGCATGCACAATGGTGCCGATCGAACGCTCATGCGCGGCCATCTGTCCGTGAAGCTCGGAGTAGGCCAGGGCAAACCCGAGCGAGCTCCTCTCGGAGGCACAGCCGATGGGTAGTCGATAGACACGCTCCCCATTATTTTCCAGCTCATTGACCACGGCCTGAGCATGATCGGCGAGTTCAGCCCAGGTTGCATTGCCCACTAAGCGCAAGTTGGCGCCAAAGAGTCCGTCCAATAGCAGGTTGCCAACCGGCTCCCGTGGCGCGTCATGGCAGAGTACCAGGGTGCATTTCAGCCCTGTCTGCGCCGCTGCCGCCGCCACCGCCCGCGCGGCATTGGAAAGACGTGAGCCTTCGGCAACCAGATGCTTGGCGCCCTGGGCGATCGCATAAGCCAGTTCTACTTCGAGCTTGCGCACCTTGTTACCGGCAAGACCGACCGTTCCGATATCGTCGCGCTTGCACCAGACCTCGACGCCAATTTCAGCACTGAACCGCTTCAGGTATTGCACCGGTGAAGTGAAGCCCCGCAGATTCAGCCGAGGTAATTTTTCAAGTGTATCGAGAGCATTCATCGGGGTTATCCTCGTGATGAGCATCGTACGTAACAGGAGAATGGCCTGAGGAGGAGCCGCCCGACCCAAGCCCATACTTCCTGTCGACGGTGCAAGTATGAGGTTGGCGCTATATGCTGAAATAACGAAAACCAGACAACGCATACAAGGTTCCCGACAACATGGCCGCTGCACCTGTCTCACCTGCCATTAGCTCGCCGCTACCGCATTCCGTTCTGTTAAGGACCATGCGTCTGACGGAAGTAACGTCCTACCCGACCGAGCGCCATGACTGGGGCGAATTCGTCTACTCGTTCAGCGGCGTGATCGAGTTGACTGTGGACAACCGTGAGTACCTGACACCGCCGCATTACGGCTTGTGGCTTCCGCCCCGAGCGGAGCATGGCGCCAGTACTCGGCCCCACGTGTGTTACTGCGTGCTGGACATTGCCCCGGAACGCTGTGTCAGGCTGCCCACCGAGGTCTGCACGCTGGCGGTCGGCCCCATTACCAAGGCAATCCTTGCGGATTTGGTCGAGCGCCAGGTTGATTACCCTCGAAACGATGACGACGTACGGTTGATGCAGGTGCTGGTAGACCAGATAAGCCTGGCGCCGCGTCGAGATACGTATTTACCGATCTCTACAGACCGGGCACTCAGTCAGGTGCTCGAAGCACTGCATCTGGAGCCAGGTGATAATCGTCCCCTGGAAGCATGGGCCAGTGTCGTACATAGCACCGAGCGCACGCTCTCGCGGCGTTGCCAGCGTGACCTGGGAATGTCATTTGTGGAGTGGCGACAGCGTCTGCGGCTGGTGAGAGCACTCTCGATGCTGGAAGACGGCGCCCCAGTGCAGACCGTCGCGCTGGAGTTGGGCTACAGCACTTCGTCCGCTTTCATTGCGATGTTCCATCGAATGATCGGGTCGACTCCGGATGAGTTCCGCAAACGTGTCGTACAGTTATAACCACGTCGACGCGCCCGGCTTCAAGATCCCAGTGCCGTATCGTGCCCTCGCAGAAGAGATGGAGTGCCGCTAAAGGTGGATGTAGCGAGCGAGGTGGGAACTCCAAATATGCATTTTTATGCTTCAAGCGTTAATGCTGAATGGCTCCTGCTCGCCATTTGTTGCCCTCCACCAAGGGCCACTTTGGACTGCTGTCGGCCAGCAGCAGACTGACCAATAAATAGATCTGTCGCCTTTTTTCGCACCGCCAGCCGTCGGGGTTGGGTATCGCCGATCAGTCCATAAGGGCCACGGCCAATCTCCAGGCAGATCTTCGGCAGCAGCCTGGTCTTTCCCGCACCAGTTTTACTGGCGATCACCGGCACTTGATGTCTTTCTAGCGCAACCTTGATCTCGTCGCGCTTGGCAGCAATCGGCAGGGCATTGTCATACCGCATGACTGCCAAGTTCAGGCACCTCGCTTCGATCTTGGCGCAGGACGCCTGATACACAAGCCAACAACTACTCTCTGCATGCGGAAAAGCAATTTGCCGCTCAACGGGTTTGGCTGAGTATGATGCGATCAAACAGACGGTCGCCGAGCCATACGCGCATGCGAATCAGCATCTTGGCGAATTTACCGACGGCGTAGCGTGTGCTGGGGTTACGGCTGACCACTGCCTTGGAAACCACGTCTGCGATCACTTGTGGGTCACTGCCCGTGTTATGCCCGTAGGTGTTCTTAATCGACTTGGTCACCATTTGAACCATCCGCCCATAGGGTCCGCTGGCAGATCGTTTGACGATGGACTCGGTGGCGCCGTCGCCGAAGCCGGTTTCAATCACGCCTGGTTCGACGATCACGACCTTGATACCGAACTCGGCCACCTCCAGGCGTAGACAGTCCGACCACCCCTCCAGGGCATGTTTGGTGGCGTGATACCAGGCGCCGAGGGCGCTGTACATCTTGCCGCCCATAGAGGTGATGTTAACTATGTGCCCGGCACGCTTCGCGCGCATTGAGGGCAGTAGCAACTGTGTAAGCCGTGCTGCACCGAACAGATTGACCTCGAACTGGTAACGGGCTTCGTCGAGACTGATCTCTTCCACAGGGCCATAGAGACCGAAGCCTGCATTGTTGACCAGGACGTCCACGCCGCCCGTTTGGGTCAGGATGGTCTGAACGCCACTGACGATTTCCTCGTCCTTGGACACATCCATGCGCAGCGCCTGAGCGCCAAGCTCTTTCAGGTCAGCCATCTTGTCGACGCTACGTGCGGCCACGTAGACCTGATAACCGTCCTTAATCAACTGCTTGGCAATCGCTTTGCCCATCCCCGACGATGCACCGGTGACCAGGGCTGTTTTCTTTTCTTTGCTGAACATGGCGAACCTCATGCGTTTTGATGTGGCCAGTCTGGCAAAACTAGAGAGGGTCGTATCTCGCACAATACGCCAGCGGACCTGCAGAGTGCGCCATCTCGGTGGCAATGCGCGCATGGGGCGCCTGCGCATGCGCCCAGCAGTGCTGCCAGGAAGCGACGTGCCCTGTCCTGGTGATTTCTCATTGCGATTTCGCTCAGTGTGCCTGTCCGATCTTGGCCATCGTGTCAGAGGCCAGTACGACCACGCCGTGGGCCGTCGGTACGGTCTGAACCAGTGCCAGGGCCACGGCACGTGCATGCACCGGACGATAGGTGCCAGGCAGCAGCGGTGCCAGCAACCTGGCAATAGGTATCGAGAGGATCTCGCCGATGCGCGGCGGCTGCCCCAAACCGTTACGGTGATCCAGCAGCAAAGAGGGCTGGGCAATGACCAGGGCCGTCAGGTCCATGGCTTTGAGAGCATCTTCCAGTTCACCCTTGACGCGGTTGTAGAACATTGAAGAGCGTGCATTGGCGGCAGCCGCGCTGACCAGCCCTACACGTCGTGCACCGGCCGCGACGGCTGCCCGGGCAACGGCCAGGTTAGCGTCGTGATCCACCGCACGGAAGGCCGCCTGGCTGCCGGCAACCTTGATCGTGGTGCCCAGTGCCAGATAAACCTCATCGGTTTGCGGTAGCGCGGGCAAGTGGTTGAAGTCCGCAAGGTGAACCTGAAGCTTGGGGTGGCTGACGGCCAAAGGGCGGCGGCTCAGTGCGTGCACCTGCGCAACCGATGGATCGCTCAGCAAGGCCTGTAACATCTGGCCACCCACCAGTCCAGTAGCACCGGTCAGCAGGACGTGGCGTTGTTTCTCTTGGACAGGCATCGGGTATGTATCTCAGTTCAGGCGCATGGTGTGGCGTGCGGTATCGGGGGTTTGCCCGGTCCAGTCCAGAAATGCGCGATAGAAGGAATTCGGGTCTTCAAAACCGAGCAGGAAGGCGATTTCCCCGCCAGATAGGCTCGTGCTGCCAAGGTAGTGGCGGGCCAGGCTCTCACGCGTGGTATTGACCAAGGCACGGAAGTTCTCGCCCTCATCCTCCAGCCGACGTTGCAGGGTGCGTTTGCTGAGCCCCAAGCGTTGCGCAGCCTTCTCGATCGTGGCCGTGTTGCTGGGCAACAGTTCGAGCAGGACGGCACGTACACGCTCGGCCATCGTCGCTGCCGCATCCAGTTCGCTGAGCCGACGACGCAGGTCGGGTTCGAACACGCGCCACATACTCTGATTGACGGTCAGGAAGGGGCGCAGGGCGTCGGCGGCGGCAAAGGTAATGCTCGGTGTCTCACCCCGCTGCACGGGGGTACCGAAAAACACTTCGTAGCGGCGGGCGTAAGTGCTCGACGGCAGTTGCGCAAGCGCCACGCGCAAGGCTTTGATGCGCTCGCGCGTGGCAAGGTTGGCCAGCCGCAGAAAGAATGCGATTTCGGCCACTTGCAACGAATAGGGCACCTGCGTTTGTACAGACAGCCAGCGTGGCGAAACCGTCATTTCTCCGTTTTTGCCCACCTCAACGTCCAGGCTCATCGGGGCGACGAGTTGTTTGTACTTTGCCAGACGCTGCACGGCCTGCATGAGGTTGGTACTGCACAAGGCGGCGAATAGCGGTGGGTCGAAGACCTCGGCCGAGACGGTTTCCACCAAGCGTAGCGGAAACATCGGATCATCTGCCTCCGACTCAAGGGCACGCCAGAAACGGAAGTATTCATCGGTTAGCAGCCCGTAGCCCTCACGGAAAAAGAGGTCGTCTGGCAAGCCGGCTTTGCGCAGCACGTGTTCAGGCTGCAAGCCAACATCTTTCAGAAGCGTCCGCCAGCCAATGTCCAAGGAGAAAGTGAGATTGCGTGCCATTGATCGAAACCGTTCTATGAGTCGCTGATACGCCAGGGAAGGCGTTTCAGGCCAGTTTAGTCATAGGGGGCGGTCCATATAATGCAAAATGCGCCACATGAATTGCGGTCGGTGCCACATGGTGGCGCACACGGTGAAACCCTGCAGTGCAGGCATCGTGATCAAGTACTGTTCGGACAAATGAGCGTCAAGCTCCGATGTCGCACCACTGATGCCGATGCGGCCGGCATGCCCGCGGTCGGCGTCCGTTACCCTACAAGGCATGCGCCCCTGTTACCGCGAGGCATCCGGATAAATGGATGTCGAGTGGTCTACTGCAAAAACCTGAACTTCAACCAGGTATCCCTCTCCCAGATCGGCCCCGACGCAAGCACGCACTGGCTTCGGATAGCCCAGCAGCCAGGCGTCGTAAACCTCGTTGACCTTTTCGAAATGGCGGTAATCGGCCAGCCAGATCTGCACGCGGGTCAACTGCTCCTTGCCGACGTTGGCCTCAGCCATAAGCGCATCGATGGTGGCCAGCACTTGCCGCAGTTGCCCCTGAACATCCTCAAGCCTGTTATCTGCTGCCACTCCGGCGGTCTCGAACACGCCCCGGTAACTGACTGCCAGGGACATTCTGTCCCCGGATGCTAAACGTGTGATCACTGGTGTTTCGCTCCTTCGCCAGCGGCATAGCACCGGGTAGTGCTGTGAGCGCGCCTACCCGGTCAAGGCCACCGAGGTGAATGATGGTGTGCTGAACATCAACCGAGCTGGTTGATGCACACCACTTTGGGCTGGGTCATGTCTTCATAGGCAAAGCGCACCCCCTCGCGGCCCAGGCTGCCGTATTTGGAGCCGCCGAAGGGCATGGCATCGAACCGATAGTCGGAGGAGTCGTTGATCATCACGCCACCAGCCTCTATCCGCCGCGCCAAGTGCAGTGCCTTGGCCAGGTCCCGGGTGAAGACGCCGGCGTGCAAGCTGTACTCCGGCGCATTCGCCCACGCAACCGCCTGGTCGATGTCGTCGAAGGGCGCCAGCATTACCACCGGCGCGAACGCCTCTTCACGCCACAGCCGGCTGCCGTGGTCAACCTGTTCCAGGACCGTTGGCGCGTAGGTGGCGCCTTGGCGCTGATGGCCACAGAGCAGCTGCGCACCCTCTTGCAGCGCCTGGTTCACGCATTCTTCAACCCGCCGCGCAGACGCTTCGTTGATCATCGGCCCCATATCGGTTTCGCGCCGGCCCGGATTGCCCAGCACCATCGCACGGGTGAGCTCGACGAAACGATCACGGAAGGCCGCATAGATCGAGGCGTGGACCAGGATGCGCTGGGTGCCGATGCAGTTCTGCCCGGCTGCCCAGAACGCACCGGATACGCAGGATTCCACCGTCGCATCCAGGTCGCAGTCTTCGAGCACCAGCACCGGGGCGTTGCCGCCCAGGTCCATGGCGAGCTTCTTCAGGCCAGCACCGCGGGCAATCTGCTCGCCGGTGGCAAAGCCGCCGGTGAAGGAGATCATGCGCACATCACGCAGGGCGACCAACGCCTTGCCCAGCTCAGCCCCGCCCGTGGCTACGGTCACCACAGCCTCCGGCAAGCCGGCATCGACCAGGTACTGCACCAGCTTGAGCGCAGAAAGCGGGGTCAGCTCCGATGGTTTGAGGATCACCCCGTTGCCCCCGGCAATCGCGGGCCCCAGCTTGTGCGCCACGAGGTTGAGTGGGTCGTTGTACGGCGTGATGGCCAGGATCAGCCCCAAGGGCTCACGGGTGAACCAGCCCTGGCGCGACTCCGAGCCTTCGTAGGCATCGAAAGGCACCACCTCGCCCGCGTTGCGCCGGGCTTCTTCGGCCGACAACCTGAGAGTGTTGATGCAGCGCTTCACCTCTTTTTCGGCCTGGCGCAGGGTCTTGCCTGCCTCGTCGACGATCAGGCCCGCGAAGTCTGGCGCATCGCGCTCGATCAGCCGGGCGGCCTGTTCAAGGATGCCGGCTCGGCGGTGTCGGGGCAGGGCGGCGCTGTCTTTGACGCCTTGGCGGGCGCGGGCGAGCAGGCCGGGCACTGCGTGCTCGCCCAGGTTGGCAACGCTGCCAACCAGGCTGCCGTCGTAGGGGCTGAACACGTCGATCAGGCCAAGCGTCTGGAGGGGCGCGCGCTGCACGGAAGTCAGGTTCATGAGCGTCGCTCCTCAGGCCGAGTGGCTGGAAGTGTGGATGGCGAGGATGTCCGACAGCAGGGCAAAAGCCGTCTCAATGCGCCCCGCACCAGGGCCGGATACCGTCACCGCACCCAGCAACTCGGTTTCGAAGGCGATGGCGTTGGTAGCGCCGGCAATCCCCGCCAGGGGATGGCTGCCCGGCAGCAAGCGGGCCTGCACACTGGCTCGCACCGAACCGTCCGCTTCGCGGCGAGCGGCGCCGATCAGCTTCCAGTGCTCGCCCGACGCCTTGGCCCGCTCGATATCCTCGCGGGTGATCGCGCTGATACCGCTGCAGGCGACATCGCTGACCTGAAGGCACGCACCCAGCAACTCATTGGCGAGAATGACCACTTTAAGGCGTACGTCATGGCCTTCCACGTCGGCGGTCGGGTCCGCTTCGGCGTAACCCAGTTCTTGCGCCTTGGCCACGGCTTCGGCAAAGCCCAGGCCTTCTCCCATGCGGGTCAGGACGTAGTTGGAAGTGCCATTGAGGATGCCTTCGAAACCCACTAGGCCCGAGCCTGCCAAGGTCTGCCGGGCCATGCGCAGCACCGGCGTGCCGCTCATCACTGAGCCTTCGTACTCGAACGACACGCCATTGGCCTTGGCCAGCGCCTTGAGTGCCTGGGCATGCAGGGCGATCGGCCCCTTGTTGGTGGTGACCACGTGCTTCCCCGCTTCCAGTGCCCAGCGGCAGAAGGTGGCCGCTGGCTCACCGTCTTTCGGGTTGGTGAAGGTGGCTTCGGCGATGATGTCGGCCCCCGACTGCTTGATCACCGACTCGTTGAACGCCTCTGCCGAGCCTTGAGGAAGCTGCGCCAGGGCGCCTTTGCTGGTTGGTAGCGCGGCCAGGGTGGCTGCATCCAGGCCGTTGCGGTCGATCACCGAACCGAGGAACAGGTCGGTCACACCGACGATCTTCAGGCCAAAGCCCAGCTCCTGCTGCCAGCGCAGGTTGCGCTCGGCGATCAATTGGGCCAGGGCACGGTTAACACCGCCAAAGCCTACGAGTGCAATTTTGTATTCGGTCATGGGTTGTTGTCCTTCTCAGGCGTTGGTTGATGGGGACAGCCTAAGAGCCCGGCCATGCCAGTTGAATATGGCAATGCGCTGTATTTATTGGCCAATCTGGCCAGTGCCGGAGGCGCGCATTCGCGCCTGCAAAAACCACCACGCCGCCGGGGCTCGGGCCCAGGCGGCGTGGTGGTGGCAAGAGGGAGGGCGCTTACGGTCAGCTCAGATCACGCTCGACAACACGAACGAGGTCACTGTGTTCTCCACCCCCGGCATCGCGGCAATTTCCCGCCAGACGTGGTGCACCCGTTCCGGGCTTGCGGCCTCGATGCGCAGCAGCAGATCGAACTCGCCGCTCAGCACCTGGCACTGCACCACTTCCGGAATCTGCCGCAGCGCGTCGAGCACAGCGTCACCGCGCATGCGGTCGTAGCGGTAGACGAACACCAGCGCATTGATCAGCGACGCGGGCCGGCGCCCCTCGCCGATGCGCAAGGTGTAGCCCTGGATGGCACCGTCGCGCTCCAGGCGCTCGATGCGTTGGCGCACCGCATTGCGCGACAGGTTGACCTTCTGCCCCAGCTCGGCGTGGGCGATACGTGCATTGGCCGTGAGCTCGGCGAGGATGCGCTCGTCCAAGGGGTCGAGGATGCGCTTCATCGAGTGGCCTGCAACGCGGTCAATACCCCGTGCAAGCCCGTCAGGTCATCCTGGGCCAGCAGCGGACCGTCCGGGGTTGCCACCGCGTACGCTGGCATCGCCCCTTGCCAGGCACCCAATTCGGCCAGCAGCGGCGCCGATTTTTCAGGGGCGAACTGCCCCAGGGTCACGATCGGGGCGCCGATATTGCGCCGGTGCAGGCGCCCGGCGAAGGCACCCGTGGCGGTATGCGGGTCTACCGCACTGCCGGTTTGCTGGAACAGCGTGGTGATTTCTTCGCGGATCGAGGCATCGTCCACCGCATAGGAGTCGAACAGCATGCGGGCCTGCAACCACTGGCGGTTGCCGATGCTCAATTCGCCACAGGCCTCGAAGTGCTCCATCAGCGCCCGCGTCGTCTCGCCGTCGCGCTCGTACAACTCCCAGACGAAGCGTTCGAGGTTGGAGAACAGCGAAAAGTCCATGGCGGGCGACAAGGTCCGGCTGGTCGAGACCCGGCTGTAGCGGTTGCAATGGATGAACCTGTGCAGGGCGTCATTGCGGTTGGTGGAGACGATGATCTGATTGATCGGCAGCCCCATCTTCTGCGCGATGAAACCTGCGTAAATCTCGGCAAAACTGGCCGTGGGGATACTGAAGCCCACCGGGCGTGTGCCCCCGCCCAGCTGCAGCGCAGCATGGAAATAGAAAACTATCTGTGCCAGTACCCCGACCCAGTTGGTCGAATTGAAACTGATCGGTATCAGCGCCGGGCAGGGCCATTCGCGCAGCAACCGGGTGACCAGCGACTGGCAATCGTCGAAGCTGCCGTTCACCGCCACGCAACTGACGCTGCCCGAGTCGGCGCCGCGCATCACCGCCGCGCGGTCCGCCGGGGTGCCGGCCTGCGGATACAGCGCCAGCAGGCGGGCCGTAGGGCAGTGGCGCAAGGCATCGATTGCGGCCACGGCCGTGTCGCCATTGCTGGCGCCCACCCACATCACACGCTCACAGTTCTGGCCCAGGAAGTGCCTGATGAGCCGTGCCTGCAACTGCGCGGCAAAGTCCTTGGAGGATCGGGTTGGCCCGTGGAACAGCTGCATGATCCACTCGTTGTGGCCGATCTGCTGCAGCGGGGCGATCGCACGGTGCGCGAAGCCACGGTAGCTGTCGCTGACCAGCGCCCGTAACGTCGGCTCATCGAGGGTATCCCCTACAAAAGGTGCAATGACCCGCCAGGCCAGTTCGTCGAACGGCAGCCAGGACCAGCTGGCAATTTCCTGAGGGCTGAATTGCGGCAGCGACGCGGGCACGAACAACCCGCCATCCTCTGCCAGCCCTGAGAGCAGCGCTGTGCGAAAGTCAACTCGTGTCTCGCTGCCACGCGTGGTTGTGTACTGCATCGTTGCTCCAAATGACTCGTGATTAGCGTTGCGCCATGGCCACCAGCCAGTGGCTGAAGGCCTGGGCGTCTGCGGGTAGCGCCTCACCCAGGCCGCGCACCAGGTAGAACGACTCGCTGGCTTCGATGCGCTGGGCGAACGGCGCTACCAGGCGGCCTTCCTGTAACAGGTCCTCGGCCAGGGACGAGCGCGCCAGGGCCACCCCCAGCCCCAGCTCCGCCATGCGCAAGGTGGACACCAAGGTGTCGAACTGCAGGCCGCTCGAAGAATCGACGCCCTCGGCGCCGACCCGCTCCAACCAGTACCCCCAGCCTTCCTCGTAACCCAGCACATGCAGCAGTGGCAGGCCTGCCAGGTCGCGGGGCTCGCGCAGCGGGCAACTGGCGATCAGGGCGGGCGAGCAGACTGGCACCAGCAGGTCCCGGGTCAGGCGCTGCGCCTCGACGCCAGGCCATTCGCCATTGCCCCAGCGAATCTCCAGGTCATCCTCGGCATCGAGCTCCTTGACCCACAGGTTGCTGATGTAGCGGATGTCCACCTGCGGATGCGCCCGGCGAAAGTCAGCCAGCCGCGGTGCCAACCAGAAGTGCAGGAAGGACAGGCTGCCGCGCACCTTCAAGGGCCGTCGCTGGCGTTGCCCGAAGATCTCGTTGGTGCCGACCGCCAGGCGGCTGATGGCGTCCTGCACCACCGGCAGGTAGGACTGCCCCTCTTCGGTCAACCCCAGCCCCCGGGGCAGGCGCTTGAACAGCGCCACCCCCAGCTGGCTCTCCAGGTGACGGATCTGTTGGCTCACCGCCCCCTGGGTGAGGTGCAGCTCCTCGGCGGCATGGGTGAAGTTCAGGTAGCGCGCCGACACTTCGAAGGCCCGTAGCCAGTTCAAGGGGGGCAAGGTTTTCTGGCTCAATGGAAGCTCCTCATGGCGACTGGTTCAGTGGCCCAGTATCACCTTGCTCAGGCGGCCTCGGTAGCCGTCTCGGCCATGTGCTGCGCCACCTGGCGACGCTGGCGATATTTGCAGGTCAGCCAGTACATGAAGTAGCACCAGGCAATGAACGGCAAGCCGAAGTACAACGCCACACGCTGAGCGGGGTCGAAGGCGATGCCCACGCAGGCCAGCAGGCAGCAGAACAGCGCGGCCAGCGGCACGAAGGGGTAGCCGCGCACGCGGAACTTGAGGTCTTCGAGCTTGCCGCCCGTGGCGATGTAGTGCCGGCGGAAGGCGATCTGGCTGGCCGCGATGCTCATCCACACCACCACCACCGCCAGCCCGGAGATCGACACCAGGGCAAGGTAAATGGTGTCGGGAGCGAACACGCCGCTGAGCAGCGAAGCCATGCCGCCCGCCATGCTCAAAACGATGGCGTTGAACGGCGTGCCGCGGCGTGACAGTGCAGCGAACTTGCGCGGCATGTTGCCTTGGTCGCTGAGGGTCCAGAGCATCCGCGCGGCGGCATACAGCCCGGAGTTAGCGGCAGACAGCAGCGCGGTGATGATGACGAAGTTCATGATGTCGGCGGCGTAGGGAATACCGATCATCTCGAACACCATCACGAACGGGCTTTCCACAAGCCCGGCCTGCTCGCGGGGCAACAGGGTGGCCAACACGAAAATGGTGCCGATGAAGAACAGCGCCAGGCGCAGCACCGTGGTGCGGATGGCCTTGGGCACGTTCTTTTCAGGGTCCCGGGTTTCGCCGGCGGCAATGCCGATCAGCTCGGTGCCGGAGAAGGCGAAGGACACGGCCAGCAAGGTCATGGCGATGGACCAGAAGCCGGTGGGGAACAGCCCTTCACGGGTGAAGTTGCCCAACCCGACACTGTGCGCCTGCTTGATGTCGAACACGCCCAGGATGGCGCCGCCACCGATGACCAGGAAGGCGACGACCGCAAGCACCTTGACCAACGACAACCAGAATTCCGTCTCGGCGAATGCCCGCACGGAAATAATGTTGGTGATGAACACCGCCGCGCCAAACAGCGCGCTCCACATCCATACCGGTGTGTCCGGGAACCAGCGCACCATGAGTATGCCGGCGGCGGTGAATTCCGAACCGATGGCGACCGTCCAGGTCAGCCAGTACATCCAGGCCACCATGTAGCCGGTGCCAGGCCCGAGGTAGCGGGTTGCGTAACTGCTGAAAGAGCCGACTTCCGGCATCTGCACGGCCAGTTCACCCAGGCACATCATCACCAGGTAAACCATTACCGCACCGATGATGTAGGCAATCACCGCGCCTAGCGGTCCCGCCTGGTTGACGGTATAGCCAGAGGTCAGGAACAGGCCGGTGCCGATGACGCCACCCAGTGCCAGCATGACGATGTGGCGGGTTTGCATATCCTGTTTGAAGGCATGCGCCGGGGCATTTTTGTTTGTGGTTATCTGCACGGACATTGTTGGGGTCTCATGAAAGTTGGCGGGCAAGGGCGTGCTACGACCTCGTCTTGGCAGCGCGAATCGAAATGCCTTGCATGTTGTTATTGTTCGACTTCATGAAGAGGCACCCGCCGCGGCGGGCGAGTGCCTTGGGGCAGGCTTCAGGCCTGCTGCTGGATCGGGCGGCCGGCCTCCTCGGCGCCACAGTGCGGGTCAGCCTGCCGCGCGAGTTCCGCGCGTACCGCGGCGCAGGCTTGGGCCAAGTCGGCCAGCAAGTCGTCGGTGTCCTCGATACCCACGGAAATACGCACCAGGCCCTCTGAAATCCCCAGCGCCTGGCGCTCTTCCAGGGTGTTTTCGACGTGGCTGGTGGTGCGCGCCGGGCCGTAGATGGTTTCCACCGCTCCGAGGTTGCCGGCCCGATGGGCGTACTCGAGGCGTGGCAACAGGCGGGCCACGGTGTCCATGCCGCCTTTGAGCACAAAGCTCACGATGGCGCCGAAACCGCGCATCTGCGCCTTGGCGATGGCGTGGCCGGCGTGCTGTGGCAAGCCGGGGTAGTTCACCGCTTCCACCAGCGGCTCGTTGCACAGGTACTCGGCCAAGGCCTGGGCACTGGCCTGTTGCTGACGCAGTCGAAGGGCCAAGGTCTTGATGCCACGGATGATCAGGTAGGCCGAGAACGGGTCCAATGATGCGCCGTTGATTTCCCGGTAGTGCCGCACCTGCGCCATCAGGTGCTCGGCACCACAGACCACACCACCCAGCACGTCGCCATGGCCGGACAGGAACTTGGTGGCACTGTGCACCACCACATCTACGCCCAGAGCCAGCGGGTTCTGGTTCAGCGGTGTAGCAAAGGTGTTGTCGGCCACCACCAGGGCACCTACTTTGTGCGCAGCAGCGCTCAGGCGGCGAATATCCAGCACCTTGAGCGTTGGGTTGGTGGGCGTTTCCAGGTACAGCAGATCGCAGCCGGCAGCGATTTCGCGCTCAAGGGCTGCGGTATCCAGGGTGTCGCACAGGCACACCTGCACGCCCATGCGCGGCAGGAATTCCTCGAAGATCTTGTTCGTACCGCCGTAGCTGTCGCGGGTCGACACCACCCGTTTTCCGTTCGCCAGAAAGGTGTGCAGCACCGCGCTGATTGCGGCCATACCACTGCTGAAGGCCACGGCCGACTCGGACTGCTCCAGCCCGCAAAGCTTGGCCTCCAGCGTGGCGACGGTCGGGTTGCTCATGCGGCTGTAGATGTAGCCCGGCAGCTTGCCCTGCGCCACGTCGTACCAGGCGTCGATGTCCTGATAGCCATACGCGGCACTGACCACGATCGGGGTCTGCGTCGCGTTGTAGGGGTGCTGGCCTTGCTCGCCACTCCACACCACCCGTGTGCCGACGCCCGCACCAGCAATGCCTGCAACCGCTTCGTTCTTGTTCATATCCAGTTCCTGCACGACTGTGATGACCACCCCGATGCCGGGGCGTTTCGTGGGGACTATAGGGGGAGGGCCTGGAACTGAAAAACGATGTATCTGGGGGCTCAGTAGCGTTTTTTTTAATGGCTGTGCCCCGAGGGATCTGAGTCAGAGGGCAGCGCTGTCGGAGATGGGCAGCCATCGGCATGCTCGACCAGCCATTGCAGGCTCTGGCGCGACGAGCCTGTCACCACCAGCGGGATACGCCTAGCAACATACCTGGGCAGCGGCCTTGCAGTGCCGAGTTGCCCCAGCGGCGAGTCGATCGGCCCGGGTTGCTCGGCCAGCAGCCGGCGCAAGTAGTCCACGCACTGCGCAAAGCGCTCGCCACGGTCGTCGTGGTCCAGCCTGTATGCGGGGATCCAATACCAGCAACTCTGATGACGCTCCAGAATACTGGAATGGAATCTATGTTCTCTGGGGCGAGAATAGAGGGCAGGAGTGGCAAGCTAAACTAAATATCGAAGCCTGGTACATTGCAGTGATCCGATTCAACAGAGAAATCCAAAAGAAAGTAAATTCGATTCATATGCCCAAATATGATGAGTTATTTATTTGGCGGAGCTTGAGCACCATTGCTTTCAAACTATCACGCCCCGATCAGATCCGGTTCGATCTGTTTTCCTTGGGCCGATAGCGAACGACTGTGAAGGCCTATTTGGGGTGGCGAAGGGCGGCCACTTGCGAACGACCGCTATCGACCCATAGCTGACACTCACGGGTAGATTTTCGTCAGCGTTGATCGACCTAGGTGTACGGTTAGATCCGCAAGGGTTCAGAGCTTGTGCATTAATCCCAGGCGCTTCACAGCCATTGCTTTGCAACGAAGGTGCGAACTCCTGTGCCGCGCTTAGGCGTGAACAGCAGAGTCGGCTGGGCACCAGGGTGTGATGAGCAGCGTTTGCTCACAAGGTGTCGGGGTCGATGCCGATCGCACGAAGGGCTTGAGAGAACGACCGATCGATGACAGCTTCGCCTGTGGTCGAGACAGCTTGATCGATAGCCACAATGCGGTACTGCAGCTTTTGCCCAGCCACAAGGTCCCGGATGATCTGCTTTGCTTTTTCGCCAGAGGCCAGCGTGTAGGGGCTCATCATTTGCGTAGCGGCATCCATGGCCTGCTTTTCGGCGTTTTTGACGATTTCAGCGTGCTCACCAGAGTCAGTCACATCCTTCTGGAAAACGGCCGGGGAGAGACTCAACGGGTTTTCCTGCGGGGTGATGGTCCAGGCTTCATGTTGATCGACAAGCAGCTGCACGGTACCGACCGGTAGCCTGGCCCTGCCGCCGGACATCACTCCAACTAAAAGCTCATCACCGTCCTTGCGAATCACCGGGAAGTAGTACACCGGCCTGGTGAAGAACCAGCTTGCACTGTCTGTGTCGCCAGTGCTGACCATCATGGTCATTTTGTTGGTGGACTCGTCCGTCGAAGAGGTCGCTCTCCAGGTTGGTTTGCTCACGGCGCATCCTCCCAGCGAGAGAGCAACAGCGAGCACTGCTGTGGTCCATTTCATTGCGGATTCTCAGTGTCCAAGGGGGCGAGTGTAACAGGGGGCTAGCTGCGAGTGCCCACTGGCTGCAATGGGTCGATTGCTGCCATTCAAAGCCTGCACATACCCCAACCCTTCAGGTAGAAGACTCATCGCCGCCTCGGGTAATGTGGCCGTTTCTAAAATGGATTTCGCCATGAAACACTCACGACAGTCGGAAACTGATTTTCCCCAGATCGCAGCACGGCTGAACAACCGTCGATTCTCTGTAGCCAGTAACACCCAAGGGTTATCGGGTGCCGGCACGGTCTTCCATTATTCAGTCGACGATGGTGCCATCAACAGCACTTACCAAGGCGGACGGATCCGTACAGGTAACCAGGTAGGCCGCGTGACAGGCCCCGATACCATCGAGCTGCTTTTCCAGTGTTTGACCACCGAGGGCGAGCTTCTTGCCGGCTGGTCCCGAGGTACGGTGGGCGTTGATCAAGCAGGCCGCACGACCCTGCACTTTGTCTGGGGTTGGTTATCTGGGGCCACTGGAGGGGTTGAGTCCAATTACGTCGAGCTGATCGATTAGTACAACGCCGACCTTTTGGCTCGTGCGCGTTCTGCGCGTCAGGATCCAGCCTCGGTCCAGGACTCAAACCGCACCCGAGCAACCCCCACGCTTGCCCACCTCCCGCATCCACCGCCGATACTGCCGCGTGCGCAGCGCATTGGCCAATTGCTGCAACACCAGCGCCCGCAACGGCGACACCTGCGGATCCGGCGCTCGCCCAAGGCTCAGGCGCCGCAGCTGGAACTTGACCGCCGCCATGTTGGCCAGCGAGGCCAGCGCCTTGTTCTTCCAGGTAATCGGCCGCAACTGCGGCGCCGGGTCGACGCCACGCTGCCAGTCGTTGGGCAGGCTTGGGGCGATGGCCAGGGCCGAGCCGATGCCGACCATCTCCACGCCACTGGCTACTACCTGTTCGGCGACCGGCAGGCGGCGTATGCCGCCGGTGACCATCAGCGGCATCTGCGCGGCCTGGCGGATGTCGCGGGCCAAGTCGAGGAAGTAGGCCTCGCGGGCGAGGGTGCGGCCGTCGCGGGCGTCGCCTTGCATGGCCGGGGCTTCGTAGCTGCCGCCGGACAGTTCGATCAGGTCGACCCCCTGGCCGTTGAGCAGCGCTACCACCTGGCGGGCGTCGTCGGCGCTGAAGCCGCCGCGCTGGAAGTCGGCGGAGTTGAGCTTGACCGCTACCGCAAAGCCGGGCGAGACCACCTTGCGCACTGCTTTCACCACCTCCAGCAACAGGCGTGCGCGGTTTTCCAGCGGGCCGCCCCATTCATCGGTGCGGGTGTTGCTCAGCGGGGAGAGGAACTGGCTGAGCAGATAGCCGTGGGCGGCGTGGATTTCGACGCCGGTGAAACCGGCCTGCTCTGCCAGCTGGGCGGTCCGGGCGAAGCGGGCGATCACCTCGTCGATGATGGGGGCGGTCATCGCCCGTGGGGTGCCGAAGTGCTTGGACATGCTGCCCAGTTCCAACGGCACGGCCGAGGGGGCCCAGGTCTGCTGGCCGAGGTTGGCCTGCATCTGCCGGCCGGGGTGGTTGATCTGCATCCAGAACTGCGCGCCCCGCGAGCGGCCGACCCGCGCCCAGCGTTTGAATGGCTCCAGTTGCGCATCGTGCTCCAGCACCACGCCGCCCGGGCCAGTCATGGCGCGGCTGTCGATCATCACGTTGCCGGTGATCAGCAGGCCGGCGCCACCGTCGGCCCAGGCCTGGTACAGGCGCATCAGGCGCTCGGAGGGGGCCTGGTCGGTCTGCGCCATGTTCTCTTCCATGGCGGCCTTGGCGATACGGTTCGGCACAAGCGAACCATTGGGTAGGGTGAGCGCAGCGAACACATTCATGGCAAGGGCCTCGAAGGGGAGTAGCTCGACCTTAAGCTTAAAGGCAACTTTAAGGTCAACAGTTTTTGTGGGATAACGCGTCTTGGGCGATGCCATCGCCCAGTGAACGCATTCAGCGAGGTGAGTGATGAAAATCGGTGAACTGGCCAAGCGCAGCGGCCTGGCGGCGTCGCGTATCCGCTTCTACGAGGCCAGCGGGCTGATCAAGGCGGTCGAGCGCCGGGCCAATGGCTACCGCGACTATGGGCCAGAGGCGGTGTGGATCCTGGAGATCATCACCGGTGCCCAGCGCGCTGGCTTTTCGCTGGAAGAGATTCGCCACCTGCTGCCGGTGGGGCCCAATGCCTGGCGCAAAGACGGCCTGCTCGACGGCCTCAAGCGCAAGGTGGCCGAGATCGAAGCCATGCAGCAGCGCCTGGCGCAGAGCAGGGCGCAGTTGCTGATCGCCATCGACAGCATCGAGAGCCGGCCCGAGGGCATGCCCTGCGACGACAACACCCAGCGGGTGCTGGAGCGCCTGCGCGAGGAAAGCGCAGGGGCAGCCAAGGCTCGCCGGGGTGTGGAGTGAGCCTTGGATGAACGCTTGACCTTGAAGTTGAGTTGAACCTTAGAGTGATTGACGCGGGCTGATCATCGGCACGCCCCCTCGGCTGCCCGGCGGGTCAATCTTCGAGAAAGGTCAAGCAGATATGGACAGGCGATACACCCAGGTCGAGTTCGGCACGCAGCAGGTCGAGGTGCTGGAAGGGGGGTACTACGACCGCTTCCGGATGAACCCCGACCTCGACCAGGTCGCGCGCGACCCGGCCGCCGGAGACATCACATTCTTCCGGCGCATCCCCAAGCAGCTTGTGCAGTCCCGGGTCGGGCCGGTCTGGGCGCCGAATTTCTATTACCGCTCTGCCAGCATCCAGCTGTTGTACCTGGCCCCCCTCGGGCGCCTGCGGGCAAGCCTGCCGGTGGCTCTGGAACCCTTGAGCCCGTTGCCGGGGTACGGCTTGGTGGCGCTGAATTTCTTTTCCTATGGGGTGTGCGACAACGATCCCTACGACGAGGTGTCCGTGGCCATCGTCATCCGCCGCCCTGGCGCCCGAGGGCCCCACGCGCTGGAGTTGCTGGATGCGATGCGGCGGCGCAGTTTCTTCGCCCATGTGCTGGCGCTGCCGGTCAACACCGAGATCGCCCGGGTGCGTGGGGTGCTGGGCTATCAGCTGCCCAAGTGGCGTGCGCCGATCGAGGTGGCTATCGACAGCAGTGTGCAGGCGCGGATCGCCGCCGCCGACGGCCGGCCGGACCTGAGCCTGCAGGCGCCATTGCCCGCGCTGCGCACGGTGGCTTCGCAATCGAGGATGGGCACGACGACCATGGTCCATCAGGTCGACGGCCAATGGCAGCAGACCCAGGTGCTGACCAATCCGCTGTGCTTTGCCCAGCGCCTGCTGCCCCGGGGCGTGAAACTGGTGCGCCATGGCGGCCCGTTGAGCCAGTTGCTCGACGGGCTGGGGGCATCGACCCTGGTGCGCTTGGATGTGGTCAAGGAGGCGCAGGTGGTGCTGCACCTGCCCGCGCCTTTGGATGGGCTGGGGCAGGCCGGTCAGCGGCGATAGTAGCGACGGTCATCGTAGTAGCGATCCTGCCGGGCGCGGTCGTGATAACGCTCCCAGTTGTGCCGCCGTTCCATTTCGCGGCGGTATTGCTCACGGCGCCACTGCTCTTTGCGCCATTGCTCGCGGCGCCAGTCTTCGCGGCGGTCATGCCAGCGGTCATCACGGTAGTAGCGGTCGTCATGGGCCAGCAGCGTTGCCGGCTGCTTGGCAACCGTGCTGGCCAGGCTCGGCCAGGGGTTGGCGGGCGCCGGGGTTTGGGGCGCCGCCACTTCGCCAGTGTGCACGGGGCTTGGCGTCTTCATCGGCGCAGCGCTCGCCGAGCCCACTGCCACAAGGGCGAACAGGCCAAGGAGCAGCATGCGTGGGATAGGTAGTTTCATGGGTGAAGACAGCCTCTGAAAGACAGTTGAAGGTGTGGCCAGCCGCCCGCGTCAGCGTTTCGCTTCGGGCTTGTGCAGATAGACCGGCAAAAAGGAAAAAGTTCTGGGACCGGCCGCTTTTATAGCCATGGCTGGAAACCCTTGGCACACTGAACCGCATTCTGCAGCCAATAGAATTCCTACCGCCATGTCAGCCGCATTCCCCTCACTGCCCTCACTCAACGCCCTGCGCATGTTCGAGGTGGTCGCCCGTCATCTGAACTTCCGCCTCGCCGCCGAGGAACTGGGTGTCACCCAGGCGGCCGTGGCCCAGCAGATTCGTGGCCTGGAGGCCAGCCTGAACATCCGCCTGTTCGAGCGCCTGCCCCGTGGCCTGGGCCTGACCGACGCCGGGCGCGCCTACAGCACCAGCGTGCGCGGCGCATTGGCGATGATCGACGAGGCGACCCGGCTGCTGCGCCCTCAGCCCTCGCAGCTCACGGTCAGCGCGACACCGAGTTTTGCGGCGAAATGGCTGATCCCCAGGCTCGGCGATTTTGCCGAAAGCAATCCGGACATCGACCTGCGCCTGTTGGCCAGCGACCGGCTGTCGCACTTTCAAACCGATGGCGTCGACCTGGCCGTGCGTTATGGCCAGCCACCGTTCGGTGCGGGGCTCAATGCCGAGCTGTTGATGGAGCAGAGGTTGGTGGCGGTGGCCAGCCCGCAGTTGCTGGCGAAAAAAGGCGCACCGGCAACCTTTGCGGCGCTGCAGGGGTTTGTCGCGCTGCACGACGCCCATGACTTCTGGCCGATGTTTACGGCGGCGCTGTTCCCAGGGCAGGGGCCGGGGGCGGCGCGCAACCTGCGCTTCAACCAGACCTCACTGGCGATCGACGCGGCCGCAGGCGGGCAGGGCATCGCGCTGGCCAGCCACGCCTTCGTCAAGGGCGATATTGCCGCCGGCAGGCTGGTCCAGGTGTTCCCCCAGCAGCTAAAGCTGGACAAGGCGTTCTACCTGGTGTGGCCGCGCAAGGCGCAACAGCCTGCTGCACTGGCAGTGGTCAAGGCTTGGCTGAAAGAGCAAGCAGGCGATAGCTGAGCTACTGGCTTGCGAAAGCCAGGCTGTCTCCCTTGATGGCGCTATGGCTGCTAGGGTGAGTGAACCTGCAAGGCAGGGTTCATCTTCCCCAGGAGGCAGCATGTCAGTACAGAAAGTAGCAATCATCACCGCCGGCGGCAGCGGCATGGGCGCGGCCGCGGCCCGGCGCCTGGCCGCCGACGGCTTCAAGGTCGGCATCCTGTCGTCGTCGGGCAAGGGCGAGGCGCTGGCCAATGAGCTGGGCGGTATCGGCGTGACCGGCAGCAACCAGTCGGTCGAAGACCTGCAACGCCTGGTCGACGCGGTCATGGCCAAGTGGGGCCGGGTGGATGTGCTGGTCAACAGCGCCGGCCACGGCCCCCGCGCGCCGATCTTGGAAATCAGCGACGAAGACTGGCACAAAGGCATGGAAGTTTACCTGCTCAACGTGATCCGCCCGGCGCGGCTGGTAACGCCGATCATGCAGCGCCAGCAGGGCGGGGTGATCATCAATATCTCCACCGCCTGGGCCTTCGAACCCAGCGACATGTTCCCCACCTCGGCGGTGTTCCGCTCGGGGCTGGCGGCGTTCAGTAAGGTCTTCGCCGACACCTACGCAGCCGACAACGTGCGCATCAACAACGTGCTGCCTGGCTGGATCGACAGCCTGCCGAAAACCGAGCAGCGCCGCGACATGGTGCCGATGAAGCGCTACGGCACCAGCGAGGAAATCGCCGCCACCATCGCCTTCCTGGCCAGTGACGGCGCGGCTTACATCACCGGGCAGAACATCAAGGTCGATGGTGGTTTGACCCGCAGCGTGTGAAACACGCGTCTGGATGCAAATGAATGATAAGTATTACCATGTGCGACTTTCATTCATTTGCCGCCGGAGATCCGCGCCATGAACCCAGCCAACCGCCATGTCGTCGGCGATCTCTACCTGCGGCACCACAGCTGGGTAGTGAGCATGCTGCGCAACCGGTTGGGTAACCGCGAGCAGGCGTTGGACCTGGCCCAGGACACCTTCGTCAGGCTGTTGCGCAGCGAGCTGCCAACACAGTTGCGTGAGCCACGCGCCTACCTGGCGACCATCGCCGGGCGCCTGTGCCTGCAGCACTTTCGCCGCCAGGCGCTGGAGCGCGCCTACCTGGACAGCCTGGCGCTGCTGGAACCGCAGCATCAGCCCTCGGAGGAAACCCGCCTGCTGGTGCTCGAAGCGCTGGATGCGGTGGGGCAGGTGCTCGATGGCCTGGGCAGCCGCGTGCGCGAGGTGTTCCTGCTGTCGCAACTCGACGGCCTGACCTACGCGCAGATCGCCGAGCGCCAAGGGTTGACCGTCAATGTGGTGCAGAAAGCCATGCTCAAGGCCTATCGGCACTGCTACGCGTCGGTCTACGGCGAATGAGGCCGCAACCGGCAGATGCGCAACGGCTGGACCCGGCCGTGGTCGAGCAGGCCATGCTGTGGATGGTGCGCCTGCAGTCGGGGGCCAGCAGCGAGGCCGAGCGGCTGGCCTGCCAGCGCTGGCGCCAGGCGAGCGCGGCCCACGAACTGGCCTGGCAGCGCCTGGATGGCCTGGGCCAGGGCCTGCGTAACGGTACTCACGGCGTGCCGGCGGCGCGCAGCCTGCTGCAGGCGCGCAGCCGGGTGTCGCGGCGGGCCTTGCTCGGCGGGCTGGCCGGGGCCGGGGTGCTGCTTGCCAGCGGCTATGGCGTGCAGCAGCGCAGCGTGCTGCCGACGCTGCTCAGCGACTACGGCACCGCCATCGGCGAGCGGCGCAGCTGGCGCCTGGCCACGGGGCTGACGGTACAGCTTGATACGGGTAGTGCACTGGATGGCGATCAGGTGGCCGGTCAGCAGGTGCTGACGCTCAACCGTGGGCGCGTGCTGGTGGAAACCGGGCAGGGTGCCGGCATCAGTGTGCGTGCGGGGCAGGCGCGGATCCTGCCGGGCGTGGGGGCACGGTTGGTGGTTCAGCAGCAGGTGGCCGCCACCCTGGTGCAGGTGCTCGACGGCAGGGTGCTGGTGGAAGACGGGCAGGGTGTGCGTGCCGGGCTGGAGGGCGGCTGGCAGCAGCTGTTCGCGGCCACGGGCGCTGGCCGCGTGACGCCATTGCCGGTGGGCGCAGCGGCCTGGATCCAGGGGCAACTGGTGGTCGAGCGCACGGCGCTGGGCAGTGTGTTGGCCGACCTGGACCGCTATCGCAAAGGGGTATTGCGCTGCGATCCGCGGGTGGCCGGGTTGCAAGTCAGCGGCACGTTCTCGTTGGACCAGCCCGAGGCCAGCCTGGACCTGCTGGCCGAGGTGTTGCCGGTGCGGGTGCAGCGGGTGCTGGGCTATTGGGCCACGGTAGTGCCGGCCTGAATTTCACCACGCAAAAAAACTCGCCCATGCCCGGCAGGTTTTCATTTCTCGCGCATCAGTACAGGCAAACGCGCTGAATCTGCAGCGCCTCGCCCACGCCTGTCTGCCAAGGATTGTCTCGATGCTGTGTCGCCTTACCCCTTTCGCAAGCCCGCTGCTGCTCGGCCTGGCCGTGGCCGCGTGCCACCTTCCCGCCCAGGCCGAAGAGCGCCGTTTCGATATCGCCCCCGGCAGCCTCGACAGCGTGCTCGGGCAGTTCGGCCAGCAGGCCGGGGTGATGGTCGCCGTCGACTCCCAGGCCTCCCGGGGCGTGCACAGCCCCGGCCTGCGCGGTCAGTTCGCGGTTGAGCAGGGCCTGGCCATGCTGCTGGTCGGCACCGGGCTGCAGCCGGTGCAGGTCAGCAGCGACCGTTATCGGCTGATCCCCCGGGCAGCCGACAACGGCGTCATGGAACTGGGCGCCACCAGCGTCAACGCCACCGGGCTCGGCGCGACCACCGAGGGCACCGGTTCCTACACCACCGGGGTGACCAGCACCGCCACCAAGATGAACCTGTCGATCCGCGAGACCCCGCAGAGCATCAGCGTGATCACCCGCCAGTTCATGGACGACCAGCAGCTCACCAGCATGTCCGACGTGCTCAAGCAGACCCCGGGCATCACCATGTCCCAGGATGGCGGCGAGCGCTTCAACATCTACTCGCGCGGCAGTGGCCTGAACACCTACCAGTTCGACGGCATCACCACCTACCAGGAAAACCAGACCCGCACCATGCCCAGTACCCTGCTGGACATGGCGATCTACGACCGGGTCGAGGTGGTGCGCGGCGCCACTGGCCTTATGACCGGCGCGGGCGACCCCAGCGGTGTGGTCAACGTGGTGCGCAAGCGCCCGACCCGGGACTTCCAGGCCTATGTGCAGGGTGGCCTGGGCTCGTGGAACTATCGGCGCCTGGAGGCCGATGTGTCCGGCCCGCTGACCCCCGAAGGCAACCTGCGCGGGCGCCTGGTAGCGGCCAAGCAGACCAACCACACCTTCATGGACTGGTATAAGCAGGACAAGGACATCGCCTACGGCGCGCTGGAAGCCGACCTCACCGACACCACCCTGCTGCGGGTCAGCATCGACCACCAGCGCTATCGTCCCACCGGCGGCCAGGGTGTGCCGCTGATCTACAACAACGGCACACCGACCGACTTCTCCCGCTCCACCAGCTCCGGGGCGCGGTGGAACCTGGACCGCTTCGAGACCACCAACTACACCATCGGCATCGAGCAGCAACTGGCCGGCGACTGGCAGCTGAAAGTCGGCACCACCTACATGGATGTCGACCGCTACGCGTTGTCGGGTGCCTATTACAGCTCATCGAACAACTCCAACATCAGCCCTGACGGCAGTGCCAAGATCGACCAGAGCGACGCCACCGCCACCCAGCGCCAGCGCGCGATCGATGCCACCTTGCAAGGGCCGTTCGAACTGTTCGGGCAGACCCACGAACTGATCTTCGGTGCCAACTACTTCGACTACATCAATCGCCATCACTCCGAGGGCACCGATGACGCGATCGTCGACTTCGACACCTGGGGCAACGAACTGCCCAAGCCGAACGCCGACACGTTCACGCCGGTGCTGGACTACGATGTCGACACCCGCCAGAGCGGCTACTTCACTGCCGCGCGTTTCAACCTGAGCGACAGCCTGCACCTGATCCTCGGCGCCCGGGCCAGCAACTACCGCTATCACTACTACCTGCGCAGCCTGCCCGACGGCGCCCCGAGTGCCTACGGCATGACCGAGCGTGGCGTGGTCACGCCCTACGCCGGGCTGGTCTACGACCTCACCCCCGAGCAGTCGGTGTACGTCAGCTACACCGACATCTTCAAGCCGCAGTCCGCCCGTGACCGCGAAGGCAAGTACCTGGAACCTGTAGTGGGGAAAAACTACGAGACGGGTTGGAAGGGGGAGTTCTACGACGGGCGCCTGAACAGCAGCGTGTCGCTCTACCTGGTCGAGCGCGACAACGTCGCCGAGCTCGATGGCGGCGCCAAGGTGCCGGGCACTCGCGACCAGGAAGACGCCTACCGCGCCGTCAGCGGCGCCAAGACCAAGGGCATCGACATGGAGCTGGCCGGCGAGTTGGCCACGGGCTGGAACGTGCAGGCCGGCTACAGCCATTCGCGCACCGAGGACGCCGATGGCCAGCGCCTGACCGCCCAGTTGCCGATGGACACCTTCCGGCTGTGGAACACCTACCAGCTACAGGGCGACTGGCAGCGCCTGACCGTGGGCGGTGGGGTCAACTGGAACTCCAGCAACTCGGTGTATTTCTCCCGTTATCGCACCCGCATCACCCAGGATGACTATGCCGTGGTCAACCTGATGGCTCGCTACCGCTTCAACGAGCACCTGAGCAGCACGTTGAACCTCAACAACCTGTTCGACGAGAAGTACTACACCGGCTTCTCCGGCAGCTGGGGGCATTACGGCGCGCCACGCAACGTGATGATGAACCTGCGCTACGACTTCTGACCCTCAACCCGCCGCCCGGCGCCGCCGTTTCTGCTGGTACATGTCGTCGTCGGCGCGGCTGAGCAGGGTGTCGGCGTCTTCACCGTCATCGGGGTAGCAGGCTACGCCGATGCTACAGCTGGGCATGCCGATATCGCCGAACTCTGGGCCCAGCGGCTCGGCCATGACGGCGAGAATCTGGGCGATCTGCTCGGCAACCGCAGCGGGCGACGAGATATCCGGCAGCAATACGGTGAACTCGTCGCCGCCCATGCGCGCCACCGTATCGGTGGCCGCCACGCAGGCTTCCAGGCGCCGGGCAATGGTGCACAGCACGCGGTCGCCCGCCGCATGCCCGTGTACATCGTTGATGCCCTTGAAGTCGTTGATATCCAGGAACAGCAACGCCAGTGGCCGCTGCTGGTGCCTTGCGCTGTGCAGCGCCGCAACCAGGCGGTCGTTGAACAGCGAGCGGTTGCACAGTCGGGTCAGCGGGTCGTGATGGGCGAGGAAGCGCAGCTCCTGCTCGGCCTGGGTCAGGGCGGTCACGTTGCGCGCCACGCCGATCCGCGCACCCACCTCGTCGGACCAGAACGCCGCCCACAAGATGTGCACCACAGCACCATCCTTGCGGATGTAACGGTTACGGAAATCGAAATGGGCTTGGCCGTTCATGATGCGGATGATCGAGGCGCGGGTCGCCTCCAGGTCATCCGGGTGCATGTAGCGGGTGATCGGGGTGCCGGTGAGTTCGTCGGCGCGGTAGCCCAGCAGGGCTTCGCAGGCGTTGCTGACGAACACGATGGTGTTGTCCCGGTCGACCACGAACACGGTGTCCAGCATCAGGTGGATCAGCTTGGGGTACAGCGCTTGCAGGTCAACGGGCATGGGGCTGGGAGTCCGCTACGGTGGGCTCGATCGTGGCCTGATCGCGAAGGGCGGCGGCGAGTGGCCCGGTCGGCAGCGGGGCAGGGCCAGGCAACGGTTCGCGGCGCCGGCCAGCATACACAGTGGCGGGCGGCTGTCACCAGTGGCGGCGGACGAAATCGACGGGCGCGCAGCGGCACCTGTCGTTCATGGGCAGGCCAGGGCGCCGAGCGGTGCCCTGGCCGGGATCATCAGGCCGGTACGCCGAGGATGATGTGCGAGGCCTTGATGACGGCGGTCGCATTGACGCCTGGGGCCAGGCCCAGCTCCTGCACGGCATCGCGGGTGACGATGGCGTGGACCTGGGTGCCGCCGGCGAGTTCGAGGGTCACTTCGGCGTTGACCGAACCGTCGGTGACTTTCACCACCTTGCCATTCAGGCAGTTGCGGGCGGACAGGCGAATGTCGCTGGCCTCGGTCATCAGCATCACCCAGGGTGCCTTGATCAGGGCGATGGCCTCGGCGCCTGGCTTGAGCCCCAGGCTGTTGACGCTCTCGACGGTGACCACCGCCACCAGGGTTTCACCGCCGGCCAGCTCGAGGGTGACCTCGCTGTTGACGGCGCCGGGGCGCACGTCACGGACCTTTCCTTTGAACACGTTGCGGGCACTGACTTTCATGACATTCTCCTTGAAGATGAAAAATCTGACTGCAGTGTCAGGATTTCGTTATGTAGTTTCCAGCATAGCGGCGGCAGCGAGAGCTTTTTGTATACAAAAACCTTTAGTTCTGCTTACATTGGCCGGCGCCTACGACAGCGGCAATCGCCGCTGCGTATTGCGACGGTTACCCATCATGCAACACCCAACGCTGCTCGAACCCTACGAGCCTCTAGCGCGAATCCCGTTCAACGCTGATGCATGCTTCAGCGCTCCCACGAGCGACGGACTCGCCGCCATACCCTTCACGCCGCAAACCCGTCCATGCCTGTCAGGGCCCTTGGCTCATGCCTTGGCACGTGCGGATTCAGCCGCGGCACGGTATCGCCTGCCGTTCATCTGCGCACTGCCTGCGCAGCTGCACTGAATGCTCCATCCAGGCCGCCCGACGGCGGCCTGTGCAAACATCCTGTTGAATGCGACCCCTTGCGGGAGAGGAACACCCATGCCCAAGACAATGCTGGTCAAGAACGCCGAACTGCTGGTGACGATGGACGGCGAACGCCGGGAAATCAAGCGCGGCGGCCTGTATATCGAAGACAACATCATCAAGCAGGTCGGCCCTAGCGACAGCCTGCCGCAATCCGCCGATGTGGTGCTGGACATGGCCGGCAAGGTGGTCATCCCCGGCCTGGTCAACACCCACCACCACATGTACCAGAGCCTCACCCGCGTGGTGCCGGCCGCCCAGGACGGCGAGCTGTTCAACTGGCTGACCAACCTGTACCCGATCTGGGCGCGGCTGACACCGGAAATGATCGCGGTGTCGACCCAGACCGCCATGGCCGAGCTAATCCTGTCGGGCTGCACCACCTCCAGCGATCACCTGTACATCTACCCCAACGGCTGCAAGCTCGACGACAGCATCCACGCTGCCGAGGAAATCGGCATGCGCTTCCACGCCGCGCGCGGCAGCATGAGCGTTGGCCGCAGCCAGGGCGGCCTGCCGCCGGATTCGGTGGTGGAGAAGGAGAGCGACATCCTCAAGGAGTCCCAACGCCTGATCGAGGACTACCACGACGCCAGCCATGGTTCGATGCGCCGCGTGGTGGTGGCGCCGTGCTCGCCGTTCTCGGTGAGCCGCGACCTGATGCGCGAAGCCGCGGTGCTGGCGCGTGAATATGGTGTGTCGCTGCACACCCACCTGGCCGAAAACGTCAACGACATCGCCTACAGCCGCGAGAAGTTCGGCATGACCCCTGCCGAGTACGCCGAAGACCTCGGCTGGGTCGGCCACGATGTCTGGCACGCCCACTGTGTGCAGCTCGACCAGCATGGCATCGAACTGTTCGCCCGCACCGGCACCGGTGTGGCCCACTGCCCCTGCTCGAACATGCGCCTGGCCTCGGGCATTGCGCCGATCCGCAAGATGCGCGACCACGGCGTGCCGGTGGGCCTGGGGGTGGACGGCTCGGCCTCCAACGATGGCGCCAGCATGATCGGCGAAGTGCGCCAGGCGCTGCTGTTGCAGCGGGTCGGTTTCGGCCCCGATGCCATGACCGCGCGCGAAGCCCTGGAGATCGCCACCCTGGGCGGTGCCAAGGTGCTCAATCGTAATGACATCGGCGCCCTGGCCCCCGGCATGGTCGCCGACTTCGTCGCCTTCAGCCTGGGCCACGTGGCCTACGCAGGCGCCTTGCACGACCCGCTGGCAGCACTGGTGTTCTGCACCCCGACCCACGTCGACACCAGCGTGATCAATGGCCGGGTGGTGGTGAAGGACGGCCGTATCACCACCGTGGATCTGCCTCTGGTGCTGGAGCGTCATAACCAGCTGGCGCGGCAACTGGTCAGCGGTGAGTGACTTGAGCAGCCGTTGCGCGCCTTGTGGTGCGCAACGGCGCATCTGCGTTGTATGGCTTCCCCCGGAATTGCTAGGCTTCATCCAGCTCAGTAAGACTTCCCGGAAAGCATCATGACCACCGCAAACGGATTTCCTGGCCAACACGCCTCGGTCACAGCCGCGCCCGACGACCAATCCGATATCGACCTGCTGCACGGCATCAGCGTCGCCCTGATCGGCGAGCAGGACAGCGCGGCGCTGTATGGCAAGATCGTCGACGCGGCAGTGACCATCACCGGTTCGCAGTTCGCCACCATGCAGTTGCACAGCCCGCAAGCGCACGGCGGCGTGCTCAAGCTGCTGTGCTCACGCGGCCTGCCCGATGACGCGGTGCGGTTCTGGCAATGGGTGGGCCCGAAAGCCCTGAGCAGTTGCGGGCTGGCGTTGCGCCAAGGCAAACGGGCGATCATCCCCGACTTCGAGCAGTGGCCGGATATTGCTGGCACCGAAGAACTGGAGGCGTTCCGCTGTGCAGGTATCCGCGCCGCGCAGACCACCCCCTTGATGGCGCGGGACGGGCGCTTGCTGGGCATGATCTCGAACCACTGGCGCGTGCCGCACCAGCCCTCGCAGCGGGTGCTGCGGCTGCTCGACATTCTGGCGCGCACGGCGGCCGATCTGCTTGAGCGGACGATCGCCGAAGAGCAGCAACGGCAGACTGCAGCCGAGCTGCGTGAACTCAACGACACCCTCGAGCAGCGCGTCAGCGAGCGCACCCGCGCGCTGATGCAGGCGGAGGAGCGGTTGCGCCAGTCGCAGAAAATGGAAGCGGTGGGGCAGTTGACCGGTGGCTTGGCCCACGACTTCAACAACCTGCTGGGCAACATTTCCGGTGCCCTCGAACTGCTGGGCCAGCGTATTGAAGCAGGGCGCCTGGGCGATGCCGAGCGCTACCTGGCAGAGGCGCAGGGGGCGGCCAGGCGCGCGGCGGCCTTGACCCATCGGCTGCTGGCCTTTTCCCGACGCCAGACCCTTGAGCCTCGGTCGGTCGATGTCAACGCCCTGATGCACGGGCTGAGCGAGCTGGTGCGGCGCACGGCGGGGCCGGGGATTGTGTTGCAGACAGCCGGCGGCAAGGACCTGTGGCCGGCGTTGGTCGATGTCGGCCAGCTGGAAAACGTCTTGCTCAACCTGTGCCTCAACGCACGTGATGCCATGCCTGATGGCGGGCGAATCACACTGCAGGTCGACAACTGTTCGTTGGACGGCAAGGCCGCAAGCGATTGCGAGCTGCCCGCGGGTGACTACCTGTGCCTGAGCGTGAGTGACACCGGGGTCGGCATGCCGCCCGAGGTGCTGGCCCATGTGTTCGAGCCTTTCTTTACCACCAAACCCATCGGCCAAGGCACCGGCCTGGGCCTGTCGATGATCTACGGTTTTGTTCAGCAGTCGGGCGGGCAGGTACGCATCGAGTCGCGTGTAGGGCAGGGCACCACGGTGTTTCTCTACTTGCCCCGCCATCACGGCGAGGTCCCGCTGCCACAGCAGCCAGCGCAACCGGTAGCGGTGGGTGGCGGGCAGGGTGAAACGATCTTGCTGGTGGAGGACGAGCCGGCCTTGCGCATGCTCACCGCCGAAGTCCTGACGGAGCTGGGTTACCAGGTGCTCGAAGCCGCCGACAGCATTGCCGGGCTCAAGATACTGCGCTCCACGGCTCACCTGGATTTGCTGGTGACTGACGTGGGCTTGCCAGGAGGGATGAATGGCCGGCAGATGGCCGAAGCCGCGCTGCAGTGGCGGCCCAGCCTGAAAACCCTGTTCATCACCGGCTATGTCCAGCATCTTGGAAGCGACGCTCCGCTCGCACCCGGGATGCAGGTGTTGACCAAGCCATTTGCTCATGAGGCTCTGAGCACCCGTGTGCGGGCGATGCTGGAGTCGCGACCTTGAACCGCCCTAAGTGAAACTTCAGGCGGTGACAGGGGAATGGATGGATCAGGCGCCGCCGCGGAAGCAGGAAACGCCCCAGGCGGTCAGCTTGAACGGCAGGTGATAGTGCTGGGTAGGGTCACCGATACCGAAGCGGTAGACCAGCACATCGAGAAACGGCGTGGCGGGCAGGGGCGTGCCGGCTTCGCGATAGAAGTCGGCCACTTCCAGGCGAGCCTCGTAGACCCCGCTGGCAAAGCGCTCGGCGAGCGTTTCAAGGCCTGGCAGCAGCCCACGCTCATCGATGCGCCCGCTTAGCACGCATTCGCCGTCCAGGTTCTGGATGCTCAGCGTCAACCCTTGTGCCACGCGGCCCGTGGCGATGTCGACGACGTGCACCGAGACTCCGCCGTTCATGCCCAGAACCCGTGGTGGGCTTTGGCTGCTTCCTGCTCCAGCAGCGGGCCGTGCACCTCGACCTGGCGCTGGCCACGGGCGAACACCTCGCGGCAGGGCAGGGCGAAGGTCGGGTTTTCCGGGTGCGACCCGGTCAGGTCGAGCAGGGCGTGCTCGGACAGCGCGTAGACCACCCGGCCGATGCCGGTCCAGTACACGGCGCCGGCGCACATGCAGCAGGGTTCGGCGCTGGTGTACAGGGTGCAGGCGGCCAGCTCTTCAGGCGTCAGCAGTCGCGCGGCGCGGGCGGCGGCCACCAGTTCGGCGTGCTGGGTGGGGTCGCCCTCGGGGGGCATCGAGTTGTTGCCGGCACTGGCGATCACCCGGCCCTGGGCGTCGGCGACCAAGGCCGCGAAGGGGTGTCGGCCGCGCTCGCGCGATTCCTCGGACAGGCGAATCGACTGGCGCAGCAGGTCCAGGTCCTGTTCGGACAGGGTGGCGGGGGTGAGTTTGCTGAAGTGGTTCATGGTGATTCCTTGGCAGTGAAAAATGAAAGGCTTGCGCGTCCCCTGCAGGAGCGGGCCTGTCCCGCGAACATGGGGCGGCCCGTTCCCACAAAGGTGAGTCAGTGAGTGACTTCTGGTTGTTCGGCGAGGCGTTGCGCCGGCTTGTCGTCGTTTAGCAGTACGTTGAGCAGGATCGCGGTGATCGCGCCGAGGAAGATGCCGCTCTCCAGCACCAGCCGCAGCGGGCCGCTGGCGTGTTCGAACAGCGCCGGGAACGACATCGGCAGCACGCCGACGCTCACCGACACGGCGACGATGATGCCGTTGCGAGTCCCTTCGAAACGTACCCGCGATAGCTCCTGGATGCCGGCCACGGTGGTCATGCCGAACATCACGATGGCGCAACCGCCCAGCACCGGGGTGGGCACCGCGGCAATCAGCGCGCCGAGTTTGGGGAACAGCCCCATCAGCACCATGATGGCTCCGGCGGCAGCCACCACGTAGCGGCTCTTGACGCTGGACAGGGCGATCAGCCCGGTGTTCTGGGTGAAGGCGTTGTACGGGAAGCTGTTGAAGGCACCGCCCAGCAGGGTCGACAGGCCGTCGGCGCGGAATGCGTCGCCCAGGGTGCGCTGGTCGGTCGGCTTGCCCACCAGCTTGCCGATGGCCAGGCAGTTGCCGGTGGTCTCGGCCATGATCACCAGCATCGCCAGGACCATGATCAGGATCGGCGTGAGCGAGAACTGCGGCACCCCGAAGGCCATCGGCGGGCTCAGCTCGAACCAGCTGGCGGCGCTCACCTGGCCGAAGTGGGTCATGCCGAATGCCGCCGCCAGCAGGCTGCCGGCGACCAGGCCGATCAGCACGGCGAGGTTGCCGATAAAGCCCGAGAAGCGTGCATAGACCACCAGGGTGATGGCCACAGTGGCCAGGCCCAGCAGCAGGTTGGCCGGCTTGCCGAAGTCCTGCGCATCGGGGTTGCCGCCACCCAGCCAGATGGCCGCGGCGGGCATCAGCGAGATGCCGATGATGGTGATCAGGCTGCCGATCACCACCGGCGGGAAGAACCGCAGCAGGCGGCTGAACAGCGGCGCCAGGCCGATGGTGATGGCGCCGGCGGCGATCACCGCGCCGAACACCTCCTGCAGGCCGAACTGCTTGCCGATCATGATCATCGGCGCCAGGGCGATGAACGAGCAGCCCTGGATCATCGGCAGGCGGGCACCGAAACGCCAGAGGCCGAGGGTCTGGATCAGCGTGGCGATGCCGGAGGTGAGCAAGTTGGCGTTGATCAGGGTGACGATCTGCGCCTGGGTCAGGCCCAGGGCGCTGCCCAGGATCAACGGCACCGCCACAGCCCCGGCATACATCACCAGCACATGTTGCAAACCAAAGGTGAACAGCTGCCGCAAGGGCAAGATCTCGTCCACCGGGTGGACGCGAGAAAGGCTCATGTCATTGATCTCCTGAAGGTGCGGCTGTTTTTGTTATACGGGCGCCCGGAGTGACATGCAGCGCAGTGGGTCGAGGGCAGCTAGCTGATGTCGGGGTCGATAGTCGTACGGAATTAGCGATGGAACAAATGATTAGCCATCGATACAGTCGATGGTTCAAACAACAGGAGAGTGTGCGATGCGCTTTTCGCTGGAGCAGTTGCAGGTCTTCGTCGCCGCCGTGCAGGCCGGCTCGTTCTCGGCGGCGGCGCGGCGCCTGGGGCGCACGCAATCGACCGTCAGTGCGGCGATCGCCAACCTGGAGACCGACCTGGGCGTGGAGTTGTTCGACCGCTCCACCCGGGTGCCGTCGCTGACCCCGGTCGGGCACAAGCTGTTGCTGCAGGCCGAGGCCGTGCTGGAGCGCTGCCTGGCCCTTGAAGGCAGCGCCGACAGCCTGGCCGAGCAGGTCGAGCCGTCGTTGACCCTGGCCATCGAAGTGCCCTATGCGCCGCTGATCCCGATGCTGCGTGAGTTCGACCAGGCCTTTCCCTATGTCGATTTGCTGATCCGCCACCCGATGCATGGCGATGTGAGTGAGATGGTGCTCAAGGGCCACGCCGATATCGGCGTGGCTTTTTCACAGCCGCAATACGCCCAGGAGCTGGAGTTCCAGCAGTTGGGCAAGCTGATCATGGCCCATGTGTGCCAGGCTGGTTTCCCGCTGACGCAGCTCGAACAGGTGAGCTTCGCCGACCTGCACGCCCACCGTCGCCTGGCGTTCTATGCCCATGCGCAGAAGCTGCCAAGCAGCGAGTACCTGCGCGCCGCGCAGGTGTGGCAGGCGGAGAGCTACCTGGCGCTGGTGGAGATGGTGCGTGCCGGCCTGGGTTGGGCGACCCTGCCGCGCCAGCTGGTGCAACGCGAGCTGGCGGCTGGTGAGCTGGTGGAGCTGCAATTGCAGGCCTATCCGCACACCGACTGGTTGGTGGGCGTCGACCTGCTGTGGCACCGCCGCCGTCGGCAGGGCAAGGCCGAGCGCTGGCTGCGCGAGTGCCTGCGGCGCAGCAAGGTGTTCGAGCTTGATCAGCGTGGGGTGCCGACGACGTTGTGAGGAATTGCTCGGCGCGCCGACCCTTCAGTGATCACAGAGCGTTTATGCCCTCCAAGGGCGTGTAGCCGTTTTTCCACACCCGAACAGGAATGCTCCTTCCTGCATGCGAGACACCTTCCGACTTCTTCCTGAATACCGCCTCGGTATGGTTTCCCTCCTGCATTTTCAGGTCGCCCGACCGAGGCCATTGCACTGCACCACCCACCTTGTGGGAGCGGGCTTGCCCCGCGATGCGTAGCCACCAGGCGACCTCCTTTCCAGCAAGGAGCGCCAAACCAAATGGCAACCACCCCCGGCAAGGCCAGCCCCTCAGGCAAGGGCATCCCACAGGTAGCGATCACCCCGTTGGCCGAAATCCAGGCCGAAGACGTCGGTCGTGGCGCCGCAGTGTTCGATGCCTGGCTACGGGAAGTCAGTGCCGGCCATGCCACCCTCGAGCGCCTCAAGGCCGTCGCCGGCAATGTGCCGGTGGCGGGCAACAGCATCGCCCTGATCGACGCACTCGGCGCTATCACCACCCTGGCCCGCAGCAAGGTGCCCGACCCGCTCGACTGCGCCACCTTTGCCCTCAACCTGATCGGCCTGGTCACCTCGCCCGCCGGTGAGGCGCCGGCGCGCATGAGCTTGCGGCCGATGCTGTTGTTCGTGCGTCAGGAGGGTAAGCAGGTGCTCGACGATGCGGCGGTCGAACTGCTGGCCGGCCACCTCAACGCCGATATCGTCGGCAGCCTTGATAATTTCGTCGGCCAGGCCGCCGGCAAACTCAAGGGCATCCTGGCCGAGGCCGCCACACTCGGCGAGCGGATCATCCTCGACATTGCCAGCGGCCTGGCTACCCTGGCCGAAGGCGCCAGCCCAAGAAACGCCCGTCCGGCATCCGCCACGAACAGCGCGCTGATGCTCAACCCGCTGGCCACGCTCGACAACTACCTGGCCGGTGCTTTCAGCGCCTACAAGCACGCTGGCAAGGGTATGACCAGCGCCAACGTCAGCCCCACCCTCAGCCCTCCGGCCAAGGCCGAACTGCTAGCCCACAGCGCGCACCTGCGCACCCTGGCCCCACTGATACGCGGCATGATCCTCAAGCTGGGCGATGCCGGCAGCCCCGGCTCCATCGAAGCCCTGAGTCAGATCCTGGCCAGCAGCGTCAGGCAGTGGCGCCAGCGTAACCCCCAGGTGGTGGCGACCAACATCAAGCCCGGCGGCACCAGCAAGGCCCGCCACCAGCTGGCCGAAGGCAAGCTGGAAACCCAGAAAGAGCAGGCGCCCGCGTTCCAGGCCGCCAATCAGTGCAAGAACGGCGCCCCGGCCAACACCTGCAACAGCATCAACTTCGCCCTGGGCAGCGAGACCCTGCAGCACACTGATTTCAGCCTGCCCGGCCCGTTCCCCATCACCTGGACCCGCACCTACCACTCGCGCCTGGCCGCCCTCGACAGCGCCAGCCTCGGCGCCCGCTGGATCACCGCCTTCACCACCTGCATCGATGTGCAGGACGACGGCCTGCTGCTGCACGATATCGACGGTCGCAGCCACGCCTACCCGCTGCCCAAGGTCGGCAAAACCCATTACGACGCGGTGGAGTACCGTGGCCTGACCCGCACCACCGACACCCAGCTCATCCTATCGCGCGGCCAGGAGCGCCACGAGACCTACGAGCGCGTTGGTGAGCGCTTCCACCTGGTGCATATCGTCATGCGCAACGGCGTCGGCGCGATGCTGCACTACGAGCACAGCCACAACGGCCGCCCGGTGCTGTCGGACATCAACACCTACGCCGACAACGACCCGAGCAAGGTGCACCTGCAACTGGGCACGCTGCTCGATGACCACGGCCATATCCAGGGCCTGTGGCAGGTGGTCGACGGCAAACCGCTGCGCCAGCTGTGCGCCTACCACTACGACGACCAGGGCGACCTGATCGCCGCCCAGGATGAACACGGCGCCGCCTGGCGCTACCAGTACCAGCACCACCTGATCACCCGCTACACCGACCGCACCGAGCGCGGCCTGAACCTGGAATGGGACGGCAGCGGCCCGCACGCCCGGGCGATCCGCGAATGGGCCGACGACGGCAGCTTCGAAACCCGCCTGGCCTGGGACGAGCACATCCGCCTGACCACCGTGACCGACGCCCATGGCGGCCAGACCTGCCACTACTACGACGCCGAGGGCTACACCTACCGCATCCAGCACGCCGACGAGCGCTCGGAGTGGCTGTTCCGCGACGCCCGCAAGAACGTGATCCGCCACCTGCACGCCGACGGCAGCCAGGACCGTTACACCTACGATGAACGCAGCAACCGCCTGCAGCACATCCGCGCCGACCATAGCGTGGTGCACTACGCCTACGACGACAAGGACCAGCTGATCAAGATCAGCGATGCTGAAGGCGGCCTGTGGCTGCGCGACTACGACGATGCCGGCAACCTGGTCGAAACGGTCGACCCGCTGGGCAACAAGACCGAATTTGCCTACACCTCGACGGGACTGTTGAAGGCGATCAAGGACGCCAACGGCAACGAGAAGAAGCTGGCGTACAACGACGCCGGGCAATTGCTTGAGTACACCGACTGCTCCGGA
>NZ_JBOBDM010000020.1:0-89090 GCF_050586605.1 Pseudomonas sp. ES1
GGGAAAAGCTTGTGGTGGGGGAGCGGTCTTCCCCCGCGATAGGTCTTGAACGACCCGAAGCAGTCTAGTCGAGCGCGGCAGGTGTATCGACGTCGCGCAACACCCCACCGTCGTCCACGTCCAACACCCTTACGCGATCACGGTGCCGTTGCAGCACCGAGCGCGCCCCTTCATCACCGCACAGCGCGGCCAGCTCAGGCCAATAATCGCGGCCGAACAGCACCGGATGGCCGTTCTGGCCCTGGTAGCGCGGCACCACTATGGCTGCCGGATCCGCCGCCTCGACCAGGCGACGGTAGGTTTGCGGCAAGATCCAGGGCATGTCCCCCAGCACGATGGCCACCGCCTGAGCATCGCAGTCACTCAACGAAGCAGCACCGGCCGCCAGGCTGTGCCCCATGCCCAACCCCGCATCGGGGCTAGGGACGATGCAACAAGCGCCAGGCAACCCCAGCATGTCGGCACGCTCTCCTTCGCGCAGTACCACCCGCACCTCATCGAACACCGCCAGGGCCCGCTCGACGCTGTGCTGCAACAAGCTGCGTCCATCAGCGAGCACGGCGCGGCGCTTGTCGGCGCCAAAGCGCGAGCCCTGCCCCGCCGCCAGTACCAGCGCGACGACCGTCACAGGGCCTCGCGGCCAATGCCGCTGCGGGTACGCAGGATATCGGCGAGCACCGCCAGGGCGATTTCCGCCGGGGTCTTGCTGCCCAGGTTGAGGCCGATGGGTGCGTGGATACGGGCCATCTCGGCATCGCCGAGCCCGCCGATGCGGCGCAGGCGTTCACGGCGTTTTTCCGAGGTGGCGCGTGAGCCCATCACGCCTATATAGAAAGCTTCGGTCTGTACGGCTTCGAGCATGGCCAGGTCGTCGATCTTCGGGTCGTGGGTGAGCGCCACCACCGCCGTATCGCGGTGGCAGCCACCGTTGGCGATGAACAGCGAGGGCAGTTCCCGGCGGATTTCTATCCCGTCGAGCACCACGTTGTCCATCACCTCGTCACGCGGATCGCACAGCACGACCTCGAAGCCCAGGCCCTTGCCGAACTCGGCGCAGAAGTGCGCAACGCTCGAATACCCCGCCAGCAGCAGGCGCTGGGCGGCGCCAACGCGAAGGCGCACGCTGGCTTCGCCCTGCTCCACCCGCGGCCCCTGGCTTAGATCGTCGTGCAGTTGCCGCGCACCGCTGCGCAGGTTCACCTCGCGCAACAAGCGGCGCCGGCCCAGCAACGCCGACTCCAGTTGCGCCAGGTGAGCCTGGGTGTCGCAATCGCCCGGCAGGTGCTCGACCAGCACATCGAGGATGCCGCCACAGGGCAGGCGGATGTTCGAGCGCGTGTCGCTGCCGTCGCCATAGCGCACCACGCTGACGGCATCGACGAACTCGCCGGCGGCAACGCGTTCGAGGAAGTCCTCCTCGACGCAACCGCCGGACAGCGACCCCACCCAGTGCCCGCCCTCGCTCACGGCCAGCAGCGAGCCCGGCGCACGGGGTGCCGAGCCATAGGTGCAGAGCACGGTGCACAGCCATACGCGCAAGCCGTCACGCGACCACTGCGCCGCCTGTTGCACCACCTGCAGGTCGAGATGCTGCACGTCAGTCCGCCTTCAGCTGGGCCAGCTGTTGGGTGCTCAGGTCGCCCGGCAAACCGCCCCAGGCTTCACGCAGGTAGTTGACCATGTCGGTCAGCTGCTGGTCGTCGAGCTTGTCGGCGAAGCCCGGCATCGGCTGCATGCGCTCGAAGCCGGTGAACTGCTGTTCGCGGATACCGTCGACGATGGCCTTGACCAGGTTGCGCGAGTCGGCCTGGCGCAGCACCGTGTTGCCCTGCATGGCCACGGCGATGTGCGGCTTGCCCTCGCCATCGACGCCGTGACAACCGGCGCAGACGTTAAGGTACTGCTGGCGACCGCGCTTGGCGCTTTCGCCCATCGTTTCATGGGCCACCGCCTGTATCACCTTGGCCGCCGGCGGCTGGTCACCCAGCAGGTAGGTGGCCATGGCCGACAGGTCGCTGTCTTCCAGGTGCTGGGTGCTGTGGTGCACCACCGGGTACATCTCGTTGAACATGCTGCCCTGGGCACTCATGCCGTGCTTGAGGAAGGTGGCCAGGTCCGCCTGGTTCCAGCCGCGTTCGGCCAGGTCCTTGGCCAGCAGGCTCGGCGCCAGGTAGCCCAGCAGCAGGCCGCCGGTCAGGCGCTGGTCCTGCTGCAGCGCGCCAATCGGATTGCGCGGGGTATGGCATTCGCCACAGTGGCCGAGCACTTCGACCATGTACTGGCCGCGCTTCCAGGCTTCGCTGTTGCCCTTGCCCTCTTCCAGTTGCACGCTCTTGCCATAGAGCATGTTCCAGCCCATCAGGCCGGTGCGCACGTTGAACGGGAAGCTCAGGCTGGTTTCCGGTGCCGGGCGGTTGATCGGCGCCACGGTCATCAGGTACGCGTGGATGGCGTCCGAGTCCTCACGCTTGACCAGGTGGTACGAGGTGTAGGGCATGGCCGGGTACAGGTTGGCGCCATCCTTGCGCTTGCCCTCGGTCAGGGCGGCGAAGAATTCGTCGGTGCTGTAGTTGCCGATGCCGTACTGCTTGTCCGGGGTGATGTTGGTGCCGTAGATGGTACCGAACGGCGAATGGATCGGCAGGCCGCCGGCATAGGGCGCGCCGCCTTCGGCCGTGTGGCAGGCCATGCAGTCGGCCGCGCGGGCGAGGTATTCGCCGCGCTTGACCAGTTGCTCATCCGCCGCCTGCGCGCCGCACGCCAGCACCAGGCCGACAGCCAGGGCCAGGCCATTGAAAACACGGATCATGCTCAGCCCTCCTTGACCAGGCCGAGGTCGCCCAGCACATCGCGGGTGGCCTCGTAGTAGCGCACGTAGCCGGTGCAGCGGCACACATGGTGGCCGAGGCTGGCTTCGATGGCGTCTTCCAGCTCGCTCTTTTTCAGCGGCTTGCGCTGGGCCTTCTCCACCAGCACGGTGGCGGCGTTGACGAAGCCCGGGGCGCAGTAGCTGCACTGGAAGGCGAAGCGGTCGACGAACTTCTGCTGGATCGGGTTCAGCTCGGTGAGGTTGCCGGCCTCGTCACGCTTGGCGTGGCCTTCGATGGTGCGCACCTTCTTGCCCTCGAAGTAATGCGCGCCGGTGATGCAGGTGCGCACTTCCTCGCTGGTGCCGTCGGGGTTGTCGACGATCACCACGCAGGCATGGCAGATGCCCTGGCCGCAGCCCAGGCGCGAGCCTGTGAGGTTCTGGTATTCGTGCAGGTAGTCGAGCATCGCCAGGTCATCGGGGACCACTTCGGTGACGACAGGTTGACCGTTGAGGGTCAGTTGCAGCTTGCGGTCAGCCATTGAGGGCCTCCTTGACGCGGGCGGGGGTGATGGGCAGGTCGCGGACACGCTTGCCGATGGCATGGGCCACGGCGTTGCCGATGGCGCCGACCACCGGAATCATCACCACTTCGGCGATGCCCTTGGACGGGTCGGTGGGCGACAACGGCGGCAAAATCTCCGAGGTCTGCTTCCAGACCGCCACATGCTTGGCCATCGGCAGGCGGTAGCGGTTGAAGTTCCAGTCGCCCTCACCCGGGCCACCCTCGTACAACGGCATTTCTTCCAGCAAGGCGTGGCCGATGCCCATGGCGATGCCGCCTTCGAGCTGGCCCTTGACCAGCTCGGGCACCAGCACCCGGCCGCACTCGACCCAGCTGTGGTGGTTGAGCACGCTCACTTCGCCACTGCCCTTGTTCACCTTCACTTCGACGATGGTCGCCACCGGGCTGTAGTAGGTGACCATGGCGTTGTTCAGCTGGGTGGCCGGGTACACGGCGTTCTGCCGGTCGAGCAGGTGGAAGCCGGCGCTGTTCATCTGCGCCTTCTTGGCGTTCACCGCGCCGTCGCCGTACTTGACCGCCAGGGCATCGAGCGGCAGGCGCTCGCGCACGCCGTCGATGACGAAGTCGGCCTCGGCCCAGCTCCAACGGTTGAAGCCGTGCACGCTAACACCGGTGACCAGGCCCATTTCATGGGCCTTCTTGGCCAGCGTGGCGAACGGAATCGGTGCCAGGCCGTTGCCGGTCAGCTCACCGTTGACCCACACCGCGTTCTCGCGGCGCACCACCAGGGGGTTGGCCTGGCCGCCATAAGGGCCCTGGCGCCACAGGGCCATGGCCGCCGGCCACAGGCCGTGGTTGAACAGCACGCGGGCTGCTTCGCGGGTGGCGTGGCTGAAGTAGAACGCCGAGTTGGTCGCCGACGACGGCGAAGCCAGCTTGCCGACCCAGCGCGGGTTGCGCAGCGCGGCGTCCTGCTCGGCCTGGCTGATCAAGTAGGGGTTGCCGCTGGTGCTCAGTTGCAGCTCTGGCCATTCGGTCTGGGCGGTCTGCACCTGGTCGGCAACGCGGCCAAGGAAGTCGCTGACCACCAGGGCCTGCGAGGTCGACATGCCGGTGCCCAGCTCGGTACCGATATGGCGCAGGGTGATCTGGCCGTCGGCCGTGAACTCCACCGCCGCCATCGGCGCTTCGGAGCCGGTGCCAAAGTCTTTCTGGGTGATGGCAAAGCCCACGCCATACCAGTTGTCGTGGTCCTTGGCGTCCATGGCTCGCTTGCGCTCATGGCGGTTTTTCCACCACTCATGGGCGCTGGCCTTGTCGAGGATCTCGTGCAGGCGCAGGGCCCCGGCCGGGACCGCACCCTGGGTGTTCTTCATGCCCGACTTGAGCGCGTTCTTGCGCCGCAGCTCGATGGCATCGACACCCAGGCGGTCGGCGATCTCGTCGACCATCATCTCGGTGGCGGCCATGCTCTGCAGGGTGCCGTAGCCGCGCATGGAGCCGGCCTCCACACCACGGGAGTGGTAGGCGGTGACGGACAGGTCGTTCTGCGGCATGTAGTAGATCGACTGCGCCGCGGTGGCACCCACTGCCGCCACCGACGGGCTGTAGTTGATGCGCCCGCCGCCGTCGACGCTCATGTCGGCGCGGAAGATCTTGAAGCTCAGGTCGTTCTTGTCCACCGCCAGTTGGTAGCGGATGTCGAACGGGTGGCGCTTGATGCCGCTCTGGAACTGCTCGTAGCGGTCGTTGGCCAGGCGGATCGGCACGCCCGCGCCGTACAAGGCAGCGACGGCGGCGTAGAACACGAAGATGTTGTTGTCCTTGGAGCCGTAGCCCACGGTGTAGCCGGGGTGCATGTTCAGGTTCTTCAGGCCGAAGCGCGACGGCTTGATCATGTGCACGCATTCCTGCGCCACTTCGAACGGGCACTGGGTGGCCACGACGAAATGCAGGGTGCCGGTGGCCGGGTCGTACCAGCCGTTGCCGTTGTCCGGCTCCAGCGCCGCCGGCTCGATCGACGGGGTCTTGTAGCGCTCGTCGAACAGCAGCCAGTTTTCCGGCGGCTGCTTGAGCTGCTCATCGATGCGCTGGGCGTAGAACATCCCCTGCTCGGTGAGGTTGCCGTGCTGCTTGGGCTCGGCGGTCCACACCGGTTTGCGGGCGAGGATGGTGGGGAACAGCATGGTGTTCTTCAGGCTCGAGTATTCGTCCTCGTCGAACGGCGTGTTGCCGCCCACACGCACGAAGCGGAAGCTGCCGTAAGGGTCGCGCTGGTACAGCGGGGCCTGGGCGCCGTAGCGGATCGCCTGGTCGTTGAACTGCAGCTTGAGCTTGGCCTTGCGGAAGCGTTCGAAGTCGTTCCAGATCAGGATCGCCACCGGGTGGCCGATGAACATCGGCACCTGGCCGGGCGGCAGCAGCGGGTCTGGCGAGTGGGCTTCGGGCCAGGCGATACCGTCCTTCTTCAGGTCGTCGGCGGTGACGATGCGGTCCGGCTGCAGCTCGGCACCCAGCAGCGACAGGTCGTAGCCTGCGTAGATGCGGTCGGCCTTGGTGGCCTTGAGCAGCATGGCGTGGCCCTGCTGCTGCGGCCAGCCGGGCATGTCCTTGGCGCGGATGTCACGGGCGAATACCTTATTGCCGCACACCTTGGACAGCGCGTCGTTACGGAAACGCGCCTTGCCGTCGTGGTTCATCCACTTTTGTGGCGAAGTGGTGACGCGGTCTTCCATCAGGGCGGCGAAGGCCTGGCTGCCAAGCGGCGCCATGGTCACGCCGACACCGGCGATCAGCCCGCCTTGCAGGAACGAACGCCGGGAAATTTCACGGTTGGACATGGTTGATCCTCTGGGCAGTCAGGCGCTGCCCATGCTTTGTTCTGGTGCTTGTGAAGCGCGAAGGGCGCGCACGATCACAAAAATTGACTATCAAGTCAAGATACAACTCTTGTTACATCCACTGGAGTGTAGGAGCCGCCTTGTGCCGCGATGCGATTCAACTGCGAGGCGGACAGTGATGACCATGCAGTTGTGACTGGCGCCTCACATGACTTGAGACATGCACCAAGGCGAGCAGCGGTACCTTCACAGGCATAACTGGCCCGAAACAGATGTGGGAGCTGGCTTGCCAGCGATGCGCCGCGCGGGCGGCGCTCGATCTTGAGAGCGCTGCACCTCTATCGCCATGCACCTGATAGTCCACATGCGATTTCAAGACAGGCCCTTGGGCGCCTCACGGCTCCCCCTGGGTAATCAGAATCGGGTAATGGCCACCAGGTGCCTGCCGGTGTTTTTGTAGCGCCTATGAGATCGAGCGCCGCCCGCGCGGCGCATCGCTGGCAAGCCAGCTCCCACATCTGTTTCGGGCCAGTCTCTGCTGTGGGGTCATCACTGTCCGCCTTGTTGGTACGACGCGGTTTTTCGGTGGAGGCAAATGAGGCAATGTGCCACCAGTCATTACCCTGTCATCTTTCTGTCGTATTTTTCAGCGCTCACCCAGGGCAGGGGAAAACCAGCAGTGATCCGCCGTTCTCTCTCATCCGCAGGGCTGTTGCCGCTGCTGCTGTTGATGCTGTGCGCCGTCACCCTGACCTTCCTCTGGGGGCTGCACATCAACCAGAAGGCCGCCACGCGCCAGGATGCGCTGTCGGCAAAAGCTGCCGAACACCTTAATCTGGCAAGCATCGTCGGCGAAAACCTGCGCCAGCTGGTGGACCGCGCCCAGGCCGTGGGCCGCGTTACCCAGGACGACATGAAGCGCCTGCGCCAGGGCAACCTGAGCCTGGCCCGGCTGCTGGCCGAAGACCCGGTGTTCAAGCGCATGAGCCTGTACGACCGCCATGGCCGACTGCTCTCCTCCAGCCATGCCGACGAGCCCGAGCAACTGCCCGAGGCCTGGCTCGACCAGCTCAAGCGCCATGTCGGGCAGTACGGTTTCAAAGCCTTCCTGCCCCGCGCCCTGCCGGCGGGCAACAGTACCCTGCCCAACTGGCGCCTGCCGTTCCTGCTGCCGCTGACCGACCTGCCGGGCCGCGAGATCGACAACATCCTCGTGGTACAGCTGGACATCGGCTACCTGGCGGTACTGTTCCAGCACATCGACCTGGGCCGCAGCGGCCTGGTGCGCCTGCTGCAGGACGACGGCCAGGAGCGCCTGCGCATCGACAGCAGCGGCGTGGTGGTGGCCGGCCAGACCTTGGTACCCGGGCTGCCGGGCAGCGGCGAAGACGCCGGCCAGCTCACCCAGTACAGCCTCGACGGCGCCTTCCAGAGCCTGTACCGGCGCATGCCCGAGCGCGGTTTCAGCGTGATGGTCAGCCAGCGCCAGGACGAAATCCTCGCCCCCGCCAGCCGCACCACCAATCGCCAGTTCTGGCTGAACCTGAGCATGACCCTGCTGATCCTCACCAGCCTGGCCTGGGGCCTGCGCCTGCTGCACAAACGTCAGGAGGCCTTCGCCGAGCTCGAGTACGCGCAGCAGGTCAACCAGCAACTGATCGGCCGCCTCGAAGACGAGCACCGGCGCAGCAGCCATGCCGCCGCCACCGACCACTTGAGCGGCCTGCACAATCGCCGCCAGTTCGTCGAGGTGGCCGCCCAGGCGCTCACCCGCCAGCGCGGCAAGCGCCGGTTGCTGGCCATCCTGTTCATCGACATGGACCGCTTCAAGTCGATCAACGACTCCCTCGGGCACAAGATCGGCGACCTGCTGCTACAGGCCGTGGCCGGGCGTATCCAGCGCCTGCTGGAGCCGGGCGACGAGGCCTCGCGCTTTGGCGGCGACGAGTTCGTGGTGCTGCTGGCCGGCGAGCGCAGCGAGGAGCAGATCGACGGCTGGGTGCGTGCCCTGGTGGAGAAACTCTCGGCCACCTACGCCCTCGACGGCCAGGAGGTCAACACCAGCCCCAGCGTGGGCGTGAGCATCTGCCCCCGCGACGGCCAGGACATCGACGCGCTGATCCGCTGCGCCGACGCCGCCATGTACTCGGCCAAGCAGGCCGGGCGTGCCCAGTACCGCTTCTTCGACCCGTCGCTGAACCTCTCCGACATCCAGGCGTTCACCCTCGAGCAGGCTTTTGGCAGCGCCCTGAGCGAACGTCAGTTCGTCCTGCACTTTCAGCCGCAGATCCGCCTCGACACCTTGCAGGTGCTGGGCTACGAAGCGCTGGTGCGCTGGGACCATCCGCAGTTCGGCCTGCTCTACCCCGACCGTTTCATCGGCCTGGCCGAGCGCAGCGGGTTCATCGTCGAACTGGGCTGGGAGGTCCTGCGCCTGGCCTGCGAGGAGCTGGCACGCTGGGCTGCCCGCGATCAGACCGCGCACTTGGCGGTCAATGTGTCGGCGCTGCAACTGCGCCAGGGCGACTTCAGCGCTCGGCTGTTGGCCGAGCTCGATTACTACGGCATCGCCCCCCAGCGCCTGGAGCTGGAGATCACCGAAACCACCGTGCTCGAACCCCAGGGCACTGCGGTGGAGCACCTGCACCGCCTGCGCGCCGCCGGCATCGGTATCAGCCTGGACGACTTCGGCCGCGGCTATGCAGGGTTTGCCCATCTGCAGGCACTGCCGCTGTCCAGGCTGAAGATCGACCGCTCGCTGATCGCGCCGCTGTGCAACAGCTACGACGACAGCCCGATCGTGTCTTCGACCATCATCCTGGCCAAGCGCCTGGGCCTGGAAGTGGTGGCCGAGGGCGTCGAGACCCGCGAGCAGGTGGTGTGCCTGAAGCTCGCCGGCTGCGACATCGCCCAGGGCTACCATTTCAGCCGGCCGCTGTCGCCGGCCCAGTTGCACGAATACCCCCCCTTCATCGGCAACGAGGACAAGGCATGCGTGTACTGAAATCCCTCGGCGCCCTGGCGCTGGCGCAGTTGCTGGCAGGCCCCGCGCTGGCCAACTGCACGCCCCACAGCCTGCGCCTGGCGGTGATCCCGATCAAAAACGTCGAAGCCATGACCCGCGAGCACCAGCCGCTGGTCGAGCGCCTGAGCAAGGCCGCCGGCGTGCCGGTGGAGCTGGTGATCAGCGCCTCCTATGAAAGCGTGGTGGATGCCATCGTGTCCGGCGGCGCCGACATCGCCCGGCTGGGCCCGGCGTCCTATATCCTCGCCCGCCAGCGTGACCGGCGCATCGAGCCGTTCGCCACCTACACCCTCGCCGCTGGCACCTACACCCCGGCGGGCAACCATTACCAGGCGCTGCTGCTGACCCGCGCCGACGGCCCGACCAGCCTCAACGCCGTGCGCGGCACGCGGGTTGCGCTGAGTGACCCGGCCAGCACTTCGGGCAGCCTGGTGCCCAGCGTCGAGTTCGCCGCCCTGGTCAGCACCCCGCTGCCGCGTTACTTCGCGGCGCTGGTGTACGCCGGCAACCATGACAAGGCACTCGATGCGCTGCTCGAAGGGCGGGTCGATGCCGCCTTTGTCGCCAGCGAGCGGGCCGACGCCTACCTGGCCAGCCACGCTGTCGACCCGGCAAAGCTGCGCGTGCTGTGGCGCTCGGCGCCAATCCGCTACGACCCCTACGTGTTCAGCGCCAACCTGTGCCCGGCGCTGAAGCAACGCCTGCGCCGGGCGATGCTCGATGACCCCAAGGCACTGGCCGGGTTCGTGGCGTCCCAGGACGCCACCGGGCTGGTGCCGGTGGGGCACAAGGATTACGCGGGGCTTGAGCGAATGATGGCGCCGACATTGCATCCTTGATGCCTTTGCGATGCATTGGGGAGCGTTACGCGGGGGTATCGGGAGCCCCTTTCCCCAATCACCTCGGTATCGTGCGCGCCATCGTCTAGCACTTGCGATGGAGCCCTCAATGAAACTGTTCGAACCTCTCAAACTCGGCCCTCTGACCCTGCCCAACCGGGTCTTCATGGCCCCTCTCACCCGCCTGCGCAGCCTGGAGCCGGGCGACGTGCCGACCGCGATGATGGCCGAGTACTACGGCCAGCGTGCCAGCGCTGGGCTGATCATCAGCGAAGCCACGCAGATCTCGTTCCAGGCCAAGGGCTATTCCGGTTCGCCCGGCATCCACACCGCCGAGCAGATCGCCGGCTGGCGCCAGGTCAACCAGGCCATCCACCAACGCGGCGGGCACAGCGCGGTGCAGGTGTGGCACACCGGGCGCGTCTCGCACACCTCGCTGCAGCCGGGTGGCGCAGCACCGGTGGCGCCTTCTGCCTTACCGGCCAATGCGCGCACCACGCTGCGCGACGAGAACAGCCACCTCATCCGTGTCGACACCTCGACCCCGCGCGCTCTGAGCGAAGCCGAGATCGCCGGCATCGTCGCCGACTTTGGCCAGGCGGCGGCCAACGCCCGCGAAGCCGGCTTCGATTTCATCGAGCTGCATGCGGCCCACGGTTACCTGCTGCACCAGTTCCTGACCCCCAGCGCCAACACCCGCGACGACCGTTACGGCGGCTGCGTGGAAAACCGTGCGCGCATCGTGCTCGAAGCGGTCGATGCCGCGATTGCCCGTTGGAGCGCCGAGCGCGTGGGTATCCGCGTCTTCCCGCTGGGCGGATTCAATGGCATCGACAACGGTGAAGACCAGGAGGCCGCCGGCCTGTACCTGATCGGCGAACTGGCCAAGCGCAACCTGGCCTACCTGCACCTGTCCGAGCCGGACTGGACCGGTGGCAAGCCGCTGCGCGATGAGTTCCGAGAGGCGATTCGCGCTGCCTATCCCGGGGTGATCGTCGCTGCGGGCGCCTACACCGCCGAGAAGGCCGAAGACTTGCTCGCGCGCGGCTTGATCGATGCGGTGGCCTTTGGCCGGGCGTTCATTGCCAACCCGGATCTGGTCGAACGGCTGCAGCAGCAGGCGCCGCTGAACGCGCATCGGGCGCAGTTCGACTATGCCAATGGGGCTGAAGGGTATACGGATTATCCGTTCCTGCGCCAGGCATAGACTGTTCGGGCCTCATCGCGGGGCAAGCCCGCTCCCACGAAGTTTGGGGCAATCCAAACATTGTGGGAGCGGGCTTGCCCCGCGATGCGGCCAACCAGATTTCCAGCTGGACCGCCGGCCTCAGCCTCAGGCCAATGACGCCAGTGCACTGGCTGCCAGAGCATGCGAGCGCTGCCGCGCCAGCGGATCATGGATCCGGCAATCGATCATCAGTTCATCCGCCCCGGTCTGTTCGATCAGCGAGCGCAAGCCTTCCCTCACCCGCTGCGGCCCACCGGCGATGGTGCAGGCCATCACCTGCTCCAGCACGGCCCGCTCATGGCCAGGCAGGCCTTCGACATACCCCTCTTGAGGTTTGGGCAACAGCCCGTAACGGCCCACATGCAGGTCGAGCATCCACTGGCGGTGCGAACTGGCCAGGTAGTCGGCTTCGGCATCGCTGCCGGCAGCGAAGATGTTCACCCCCACCATCACATAGGGCCTGGCCAGTTGCGCCGAGGGTTTGAAATTGGCGCGGTAATGGGCGACGGCCTGCAGCAGGTAGCGCGGCGCGAAATGCGAAGCGAAGGCGTAGGGCAAACCGAGCCTGGCCGCAAGATCGGCGCCGAACAGGCTGGAGCCGAGGATCCAGATCGGCACGTCATGCTGCCCGGGCACGCCGCGCACCGGGCGCTGGCCGTTGTCGGCGAGGTAGTCGCGCAGCTCGCCGATGTCGGTTTCAAAGTCGCGCTCGGGCGCCGCGCCGCGCAAGGCGCGTACGGTCGGGCCGGAGGTACCGGGGGCGCGGCCCAGGCCCAGGTCAATGCGCCCGGGGTGCAAGGTGTCGAGGGTGCCGAACTGCTCGGCCACCACCAGCGGCGCATGGTTGGGCAGCATGATGCCGCCAGCGCCGACGCGGATCTGCCGGGTGGCGTTGGCGACTTCGTTGATCACAAGCGACGTGGCGGCAGAACCGATGCCGGGCATGTCGTGGTGTTCGGCGATCCAGTAGCGGCGGTAGCCGTGCTGTTCGACGTGGCGGGCAAGCTGGCGGGTTTCTTCGATCGCGTCGGCGTAGGTCTTGCCTTCGCCGATCATGACCAGGTCCAGTACGGACAGGGCTGTCATGGGGGGCTCCTGAGGGATTTTGCGTGACAGCAGAGTGTCCGGGGTGGGTGCGGGGAGATAAACCCGGTGGCCGGCCCGGGACTGGGGCCTTGAATTCCCCAAAAGGCAGGGTTTGCTTGAGGGGCCTCATCGCTGGCAAGCCAGCTCCCACAGGGAAACAATGATCCTTGTTGTGGGAGCTGGCTTGCCAGCGATGAGGCCAGTGGCCCAGATCAGGTCTCCCAGGGCACCCCGGGCTGCCAGCTTTCGACCAGCAGATCGATGAAGCCGCGCACCCGTGGCGAAAGATGCCGCTTGCTGGGGTAGACGATGCGGATCGGGTCGGCCGGCGGGCGATAGTCGTGCAGCACTTCGACCAGCGTCCCGGCGCGCAGGTCATCGCCGGTGATGTAAGTCGGCAGGTGAATCAGCCCGAACCCCGCTCGCGCGCCATCGAGCATCGCCTCGGAGCTGTCGATGTTCAGCCGCCCCGGCTCCTCGCACAGGTGCAGCCCGGCGTCGGTGCGAAAACGCCACGGGCTGGACTTTTCACCGGCCAGGAAGGCGATCTTGTCATGCCCGTACAAATCAGCCGGCACCTGCGGCGTGCCGTGGCGCTGCAGGTAGTCGGGCGAGGCACAGGTGACGAACTGCTGCCAGGCCACGGTGCGGGTCAGCAATTGCGAGTCCTCTTTCGGCGCGCCGATGCGCACCGCCACGTCGACGCCCTCCTCGACCAGGTCGACGAAGCGGTCGGTAAAGCGGATATCGGCGCGCAGCTCGGGCCACAGCTTGAGGTAGCGGTCGAGGATCGGCAGCACATGGCGCTGGCCGAACGACAACGGCGCAGTCAGGCGCAAGGTGCCGGTGGGCTGGCCCCGGCGCTGGGCCATGGTCGACTCGACTTCATCGAGGTCGTCGAGGATCTGCCGCCAGCGCTCGAAGGCCACCAGCCCTTCGTCGGTCAGGCTCAGCTTGCGCGTGGTGCGGTTGAGCAGCCGCACCGCCATGCGGGCTTCCAGCCGGGCGATGCTCTTGCCCACTGCCGAACGAGTCAGGCCCAGGCTGGCGGCGGCAGCGGTGAAACTGCCGGCCTTCACGGCGCTGACGAAGGCAGCGATATCGCCGAAGCGGTTGGGTTCCATGCTGTATTCCCGAACAAGACAAGCCAGCTAAATGGGTGCGCAACCGCAGATTGCAAGGCCGCCGCCCTCAGCGCCCGGCCTCGGCGGCATGCCCCAGCGACTGGCTGGCCCAGGCCGCCAGCGGCAAGGGTGGCTGCTGGTCGAGGATGCGCCGCCAGATCAGGCTCAGCTTGGCGCCATCGAACAGCGAGGCCGCACCGCCGCCGATCCAGCCCCGGGGCTGAATCACCTGCCATTGGCCGGCAGCGTCACGCTGGGCCATCTGGAAGCGGAAACTGTAGTTGCCCGGCACGCCCATGCGCAGGTCGGTGACCACCAGCGCGTCGCCGACCACGTCGTAACGCAGCCAGTCGCCAGTGAACCAGCGCAGGCGCTCGTGCAGCGGCACGCTTGTCAGCACCTTGCCGGCCTCGAGGTTGCGCGGCTGGCGCAGCATCTCGGGCGGCTCACGGTCGAACAGGCTACTTACGCCTTCGTAGTAATCGCCATCCGGGGTTTTCGCCAACACCCGCCAGACCAGGCTGTTGAACGCCATCGGCACCGCGCGTACCTCGCTGGCAACGATGCCCTGCTGCGCCAATGCCTGGCTGAAGCGCTGCTCGGCGGCCATGCGCCCGGCCAGGCCAAAGCCCAGGTAAACCGTGCTGAACGCCAACGCCAGGGACAGCACGCCGACCGCCCTGCCCTGCAGGCCCTTGAACGCTGCGTACAGCACCGCCAGCAACAACGGTACGGTGTACACCGGGTCGATGATGAACACCGCTGCCCAGCTTTGCGGCGTGGGCTGCAAGGGCCAGAGCAACTGGGTGCCATACACCGTGAACGCATCGAGGATCGGGTGGGTGATCAGCACCAGCCAGAACGCCAGGAACAATCGCGGCCAGCGGTAGCCCTTGTGCGGCCAGTAGCGCTGCCCCAGCCAGGCGACCGTCCAGGCCATCAACAGCGCAAGCCCGGTAAGGACGAACAGCGAATGGGAAAAGCCGCGGTGGAAGGTCATCTGCGACACCGGGTCGGCGTAGCGGATCAGCACGTCGAGGTCTGGCAAGGTGGCCAGGGCGGCGCCGTAAAACAGTGAACGGCGACCTTGAATACGGCCCAGCACAGCGCCTTGCAGGGCGGCGCCGAGTACGGCTTGCGTCAGTGAATCCAATGCATATCTCCATGAAAAACACGGTGCAGCACTCAGTCTGCGGGTAACAGCTGCAAGCCCAGGTACAGGCTGAGCATGCCTTCCAGGCGCAGCGGATCGACTTCGCCCAGCTCGGCGATGCGCTCCAGCCGGTAGCGCAGGCTGTTGCGGTGAATGCCTAAGGCATCGGCGCAGGCCTGGCTCTGCCCGTCATGGGCGCACCAGGCGCGCAGCGTGGCCAGCAGCTGGCCGCTGGCATCCTTGGCGCGCACGCGCAGCAAGGGTTCGAGCAGCTCGTCCAGGGCATCGTCGTTGCGGTGGCGCCAGAGCAGCGCCGGCAGGCGGTAGCGGGCCAGCGACAGCAGGCGCTCGCCTGGCAGCACTTCGCGCCCGTAGGCCAGCAGGTCGCGCACCCGCCGGTAGCCGCGGCGCAGCTGCTCCAGGCTTTGCGCCGGGCTGCCCAGGGCCAGGCGCTCGACCACCCAGCCATGACGTTGCAGGCGCTCCAGCAAGCGCGGCTCGTCCAGCGCCACGTTGGCCGGGCGGCACCATAGCAGCGATTGGCGGGCGGGGCTTACACACCAGCTGTCGGGATAGCGGCTCATCAGCCAGGCCGACAAGGCTTCGGCCGGGGGGCCGGCCTGCAATTCGAACAGGCAGGGAATGCGTGGCAGGTTGGGTTTGAGCCCGAGCTGCTGGGCCTCATCGACCAGCCGGGGGGATTCGCCGCTGCCGCCGAGCAGCAGGGCCAGCAGGTCGTCGCAACGCTGGCGGCGCCATTGCTGCTCCACCTGCAAATGGCGCTGGGCCAGGAGCATTTCGGCGGTCATGCGCACCAGCTCGGCGTAGGTGCGCAGTTGCTGCGGGTCGCCGGTCAGGCCGAGCACGCCGATCAGCCGGTCATCGAGCATCAGCGGCAGGTTGACCCCGGGCTGCACACCCTTCAGGCACTTCGCCGCTTCTACGTCGAGCTCGACGATCCGCCCGTTGGCCAGTACCAGCTGGGCGCCTTCGTGGCGGGTGTTGATGCGTTCCGGCTCGCCGCTGCCGAGGATCAGCCCCTGGCTGTCCATCACGTTGACGTTGCACGGCAGGATGGCCATCGCCCGGTCGACGATGTCCTGGGCCAGGTCGTGGTCCAGTTCGAACATGTGCAGGTCCTTAGGGTTGCCTGGGGTTGGTCGGCGGCACAGCAGGCTGTGGCTGGGGCTGTGCAAAAGCACAAAGACAGTGGCGCTACACTCCCCGAGACTCGTCAGGGCGAGCGCCGAAACAGGCGACGCGGTGACAACCATAACAAAAGAGAACCCGATCATGGCACACAGCCCCGCCCCTGACCAAGGCAACGACGTCACCCGCAACGCGCTGTACCGGCGCATCACCCTGCGGCTGATTCCGTTCATTTTCATCTGCTACCTGTTCAACTACCTGGACCGCGTCAACGTCGGCTTCGCCAAGCTGCAGATGCTCGACGCGCTCAAATTCAGCGAAACCGTGTACGGCCTTGGCGCCGGTATCTTCTTCATCGGCTACGTGCTATGCGGCCTGCCCAGCAACCTGGCGCTCAACCGCTTCGGCCCGCGGCGCTGGATCGCGCTGATGATGATCGCCTGGGGCAGCCTGAGTACCTGCCTGCTGTTCGTCACCACCCCCACCGAGTTCTATACCTTGCGCCTGCTCACCGGCGCCGCCGAGGCGGGCTTCTTCCCCGGCGTGGTGCTGTACCTTTCGCGCTGGTTCCCGGCGGCGCGCCGCGGCCGGATCATGGCCCTGTTCATGTCGGCGATCCCGGTGTCCGGCCTGCTGGGCGGGCCGTTCTCCGGCTGGATCCTGCAGCACTTCGCGGCAGGCCAGGGTGGCCTGGCCGGTTGGCAGTGGATGTTCCTGATCCAGGGCCTGCCGACCGTGGCACTGGGTGCGCTGGCCATCGTGCTGCTTAGCGATGGCTACCAGAAAGCGCCTTGGCTGAGCCCGGCGCAGCGCCAGCTGATCGAGGCAGACCTGGCGGCCGATGCGGCGAGCAAACCGGCCACCAGCGGTGACGGCGTGCTCGCCGTGCTGACCAACCCGTTGATCTGGACCTTCGGCTTCGTCTACTTCTGCATCCAGAGCGGCGTGTATGCCATCAACTTCTGGCTGCCGTCGATCATCAAGAACATGGGCTTCGACAACCCGCTGCTGATCGGCTGGCTGAGCGCCATTCCGTACCTGCTGGCCGGGGTGTTCATGATTCTGGTGGGCCGCTCGGCAGACCTGCGTAACGAGCGGCGCTGGCATTTGGTCGTGCCGATGCTGATGGGCGCCCTGGGCCTGCTGATCGCGGTCAACTTCGCCGCTCAGCCGACCATCGCCATCCTCGGCCTGTCGATCGCCACCATGGGTGCGCTGACCGGCCTGCCGATGTTCTGGCCGATGCCGACCGCGCTGCTTAGCGCCGGTACCGCCGTGGCGGGGTTGGCGGTGATCAACTCGGTCGGGCAGATGGCGGGCTTCCTCAGCCCGTACCTGGTCGGGTTCATCAAGGACCAGACCGGGTCGACCGATGCGGCGCTGTATGCCCTGGCAGGCTTGATCGTACTGGGTAGCCTGGTGGCGCTGCGGGTTTCGCGCTCGGGTAATCCCGCGTTCGCCCGCGCTCGCTAGCAAACCCGATCGCGGGGCAAGCCCGCTCCCACGCTCCAGGACTCCAGCGTGGGAGCGGGCTTGCCCCGCGATGCTTTCAATGCCGGGCCTGCGCTTTCCACCCTGCCTCATGCAGGGCAGTCAGCAGTGTGTCGCCATCGAGCCCCGGCACCACCGCCCCGCCCTTGCCGACCATCGCCCTTCCTGCCAGCAGCGCATTGACAATCGCCTCCTCCACCGCCTCCGCCGCCGCCATGAACAGCGCCGAGATATGGTCGTTGTTGAGCATGCGCACCTGCGTGCATTGGGCCAGCTCCTTGCGCCCGTAGTCAGCTGGCGGCAGGCCCTGATTACCGGTGGAGAACGCCAGGAAGATATCGCCACTGGAGTCCTCGGTACCGCCACCGGTGCGGGCAATCCCGATCGACGCCCGTTGCGCCAGGCGCTGGCATTGGTGCGGCAGCAACGGCGCATCGGTGGCGATCACCACCACGATCGAGCCCATTCCCGGCGTGCCCTGTTCACGCTCGGCGAAGGGCGACGGCAGGTGCCCAAGCTGGCGCCCCACTGGGTAGCCATCGATGCGCAACTCCTGGCGCTGGCCGTGGTTGGCCTGCACCAACGCCCCGACCGTCCAGCCGCCCTGCTGCGCTGGCAACTGCCGCGAGGCGGTGCCGATACCGCCCTTGAACTCGTGGCAGATCATCCCGGTGCCGCCGCCCACCGGGCCTTCGGTAACCGCGCCGGGTGCGGCGTTGTCCAACGCCTGGCGCACCTGCAACGGAGTCACGTGCTGGCCCCAGATATCGTTGAGCAGCCCGTCGTAGGTTTCCATCACCACCGGCATGCACCAGTACACGGCGTCATCCGCCAAACGCTCACGCTCGGCAGCGATCAGTGCATCGCGCACCACGCCAACGCTGTGGGTGTTGGTAATGGCGATCGGCGTGGTCAAAAGGCCCGCCTCGCGGATCCACTCAAGGCCGGTGGCATCGCCATTGCCGTTAAGCACATGACAGCCGGCAAAGCACGGTTCCAGACGCGCGGCACCGGGGCGCGGCTCGATCACGGTCACCCCGGTGCGGATCGGCGCCGGGCGTTGTTCGTCCAGCAGGGTGCTGTGGCCAACCCGCACGCCCGGCACATCGGTAATGGCATTGAACGGGCCCGGGGTGCCGTGGCCGAGGGTAATGCCCAATTGACGCGCACGCATGTTTACTCCTTGGATGCTCACAATTTCTGGAAGGTCGGGCTGAGCCGGCCGTGGGTGCTGTAGAGGATGACCGACACCGCCAGCAGCCCGAGCAGGATCAGCAGGTCGCGCAGCGAGGCCTGTTGCAGCAGGGTCACCAGCAGCCAGCCGGCGCCGCTCACGGCCAGCAGCGCCGGCAAGGGCCACAGCGGCATGCGGTACGGGTGTTCGCGGTCGCGACGCAGCACCCGGCTGCACAGGGCGCAGGCGGCCACCACCAGGTAGATCAGCAGCAGCAACAGCACGGTGAACGAGGTCAGCTCTTCGAGGCTGCCGGACAGGCTCAGCAGGGCCGAGGGGATGGCCAGGAACAACGTGGCCAGCCACGGCGATTCCCAGCGCGGGTGGATCACGGTGAAGGCGCGGTTGAGGGCCGGTGTCCAGATGGCATCGCGGCCGCTGCTGTACACCACCCGGCCAACCTGGATGACGATGGCGACGATGGCATTGAACACCGACAGGAAGATCCCGGCGCTGACCAGCCGTGCCAGGGTTTGGTTGCCATGGGTGGTCAGCAGGTAGCCGATCGGGTCGCCGCTGGCCAGCATCGCGTCAAGCGACGGCGCACCGATTAGCAGTGCAGCCAGCGGGATGACTTCGATGGCCACCACCACGACCAGCGACCACAGCACCGCCCGGTGCACGGTGCGCCCGCCGTCCTTCATGTCTTCGGCCAGCAGCACCGCGCCGCCGTAGCCGTTGAAGGCGAACAGCGCCATGCCTACCGCGCCCAGCACCAGCGCCCAGGGGGCCGCCACCAGGGCGCCCTGCTCCAGCACCTGCGGCTGCAGCAGGCTGGCCGCCGGTTGGCTGGCATTGCCAAAACCCAGGGCGACGATCACCAGCAACGCGGCCACCTCGCAGATCAGGAAAAGCCCGGTGATCCAGGCATTGAGGCGAATATTGAGAATGCCCAGGGCATAGCTGGCGACCACAATCACCAGGGCCACGCTCTGGGTATCGAAGCCTGTGCCCAGGGCGTTATTGAGGTAGGTGGCGGCGCCGGCCGCCAGCACCGGTGGGATGAACAGCATCGAGGCCAGCACGGTGAGGAAGGTGGCATAGCCCGCCAGCCCGCCGAACACCCGCTTGGCGTACACGTACTCACCGCCGGCGGTGCTGTGGGCGCGACCCAGCTCGGCGTAGCACCAGGCGAACATCAGGGCCAGCAGCGCCGCCATGAGAAAGGACAGGAACGCGCCGCTGCCGGCCTGCTGGATGGCGAACGGGGCGATGACGAACACGGAACTGGCTGGGGTGACTGCCGAAACGGTGATGGCGACCACATCGGGCATACCCAGGCGCTGCTTGAGTGCGCTCGCGTGCACTTCGCTGGAGCTCATGGCGTTTTTCCTCTGATTGTTATTGGTAGTGAGGGCAAAACCGGGGTCGTGCGGCCGCTGGACCTGGCTGGACTGTAGGCGGGTGGGCGGTGGGCGCCAATTACCCTATGGGGGTACGCCCCTTGACTGGATGACAGAAAAATTCCAAGACTGCGTGGCCCTTTTCGCGGGTGAACCCGCTCCCACAAGAGCCCTCGCATGCACAACCTGTTCACCGAAGCCAGCGCCCACGCGGGCCTGGCCCGCACCCTCGAGCAGCTCGGCCAGCCGCGCTTCTGGCGCCAGTTGATGCTGCTGTTGCAGCACTGGGTGCCGTTCGACAATGCCCTGGCGATGTTCTACCCGCGCGCCGGCCTGCCGCGGGCGCTGGAGATCTTCGATGCCCGCGGCGAGGGCAACCCCGAGGCCATGGCCCTGTACCTGAGCGGGCTGTACCAGCTCGACCCCTTCTACCAGGCCTGCCAGGAAGGCATCGGCGCTGGCCTGCACCGCCTGGAAGAAGTGGCGCCGGACCAGTTCCGCCAAAGCGAGTACTACCTCACCTACTTCCACGACCATGTGCTGGAAGACGAAATGCAGTTCATCGTGCAACTGGGCGACAGCGGCGCCCTGTCGCTGTCGCTGGGCAGCCGCCAGCGCTTCGCGGCGGCGCAGCATGGCGTGCTGGTGATGGTCTGCCCGTGGGTGCTGGCGCTGCTCGGCCAGCACTGGCAACAGCAAAGCCAGCGCCCGGCCCCGGCAATGGCCAGCCAGGTGCGCGATGCCATGAGCCTGTTCGGTGCCAAGGTGCTGTCGGAGCGCGAGCTGGAGATTGCTCGGCTGGTGTTGCGGGGGTATTCGTCAAAGGCCATGGCCGAACGGCTGGCGATCTCGCCGGAGACGGTCAAGGTGCATCGGCGGCACCTGTACGCCAAGCTGGATATTTCCTCGCAGTCGGAGTTGTTTTCGTTGTTCCTGCAATCGCTGGGGCATGATCCGCAGGATCCTTGAAGGCCAACGGGTTAAAGTGAAACCAGCCCGGCCAGAAGGCGCACACCCAAGGCAAAAATGCAGCCTAAGCCTGCAGATTTGCCAATTGTGCAAGGCAAATTCGCATGACAGGATCCTGCGACCCGCCCGCGCATTCCAGGCTTCACTTGGAAAATCAATAACAAAGCAGGGAGAACGCGATGACCGCGCACGCTCACACCTCGGCAACGGATCATGTACTGGCCGAGGTCCGTAACCATATCGGCCACCTCACCCTCAACCGCCCCGCCGGCCTCAATGCCCTCACCCTCGACATGGTCCGCAGCCTGCAAAAACACCTGCATCGCTGGGCCCAGGACGCCGACGTGCAGGCCGTGGTGCTGCGCGGCGAAGGGCCGAAGGGCTTCTGCGCCGGTGGCGACATCCGCTCGCTGCATGACAGCTACAAGGCCGGCCAGCGCCTGCACCTGGACTTCTTCGAAGAGGAATACGCCCTCGACCTGTGCATCCACCGCTACCGCAAGCCGGTCATGGTGCTGATGGACGGCTTCACCCTGGGCGGTGGCATGGGCCTGGCCCAGGGCTGCGACCTGCGTATCGTCACCGAGCGCAGCCGCCTGGGGATGCCCGAAGTGGGCATCGGCTACTTCCCCGATGTCGGTGGCAGCTACTTCCTGCCGCGCGTGCCCGGCGAGCTGGGTATCTACCTGGGCGTCAGCGGCACCCAGATAAAGGCCGCCGACGCCTTGTACTGCGGCCTCGCCGACTGGTACCTGGACAGCGACAAACTGGCCGCCCTGGATGAGGGGCTCGACCGCCTGGCATTCGGCGACCACCCGCTCAAGGACCTGCAAGGCCTGCTCGCGCGGCTTGGCACCCAGACCCTGGGCGATGCGCCGCTGGCCAGGCTGCGCCCGGTGATCGACCACTTCTTCGCCCTGCCTGACCTGCCCAGCATCCTCGAGCAGCTGCGCGCGGTGAGCATCGGTGACAGCCACCAATGGGCGCTGGACACCGCCGACCTGCTACAGACCCGCTCGCCGCTGGCCATGGCCGTGACCCTGGAGCTGTTGCGCCGTGGCCGCCACCTGGCGCTGGAAGACTGCTTCGCCATGGAGCTGCACATCGACCGCCAGTGGTTCGACCACGGCGACCTCATCGAGGGCGTGCGCGCCCTGATCATCGACAAGGACAAGCAACCGCGCTGGAACCCGCCGACCCTGGCGGCGCTCAATACCCAGCGGGTCGACCAATTCTTCGAAGGCCTGTAAGGCCGGGGGTACGCAGATGCAAGACCTGGAACTGAGCGAAGAACAGATCATGATCCGCGACATGGCGCGGGATTTCGCCCGTGGCGAGATCGCGCCCCACGCCCAGGCCTGGGAAAAGGCCGGCTGGATCGATGACGAAGTGGTGCGCAAGATGGGCGAGCTGGGCCTGCTCGGCATGGTCGCCCCGGAACAGTTCGGCGGCAGCTACACCGACTATGTCGCCTATGCCCTGGCGGTGGAGGAAATCTCGGCCGGTGACGGCGCCATCGGGGCGCTGATGAGCATTCACAACTCGGTGGGCTGCGGCCCGCTGCTGGCCTACGGCAACCCTGAGCAACAACAGGCCTGGCTGCCGAAGCTGGCCAGCGGTGAAGTGATCGGCTGCTTCTGCCTGACCGAACCCCAGGCGGGTTCCGAAGCCCACAACCTGCGCACCCGCGCCGAGCTGGTCGATGGCCAGTGGGTGATCAACGGCGCCAAGCAGTTCGTCAGCAACGCCCGCCGCGCCAAGTTGGCCATCGTGTTCGCGGTGACCGACCCGGAGCTGGGCAAGAAAGGCCTGTCGGCGTTCCTGGTACCCACCGACAACCCAGGGTTCAAGGTCGACCGCAGCGAACACAAGATGGGGATCCGCGCCTCCGACACCTGCGCGGTCACCCTGGACAACTGCCGTATCCCTGCCGCCAACCTGCTGGGTGAGCGTGGCAAGGGGCTGGCAATCGCCCTGTCCAACCTCGAAGGCGGGCGCATCGGCATCGCCGCCCAGGCCCTGGGCATCGCCCGTGCGGCGTTCGAGGCGGCGCTGTTGTATTCCCGCGACCGCATCCAGTTCGGCAAGCCGATCAACGAGCACCAGAGCATTGCCAACCTGCTGGCCGACATGCAGGTGCAGATCAACGCTGCGCGCCTGCTGATCCTGCATGCCGCGCGGCTGCGCACGGCCGGCAAGCCGTGTTTGTCGGAGGCCTCCCAGGCCAAGTTGTTCGCCTCGGAAATGGCTGAGCGGGTGTGCTCGATGGCGATCCAGGTGCATGGTGGGTACGGCTACCTGGAGGACTACCCGGTAGAGAAGTACTACCGCGATGCGCGGATTACCCAGATCTACGAAGGGTCTAGCGAGATCCAGCGCATGCTGATTGCGCGGGAGTTGAAGCACTACCCGATTTGATGCCATTGCATCCAGGTTGAAGTCTCTGCCTTGTGTTGCTTGTTCTGGCCTCATCGCCGGCAAGCCGGCTCCCACAGGTACAGCGCATTCCTTGAGTTCATCGCTGTCACTGTGGGAGCCGGCTTGCCGGCGATAAGGCCGATACAAACAGTGCCAGGCAGTTGCTCCCACCTGCTCATCAACACAACGGCTAGACTAAACGCACTACACCCGCACCGCAGCGCACGGTCCGGGCCAAACCTGAACGGGGGGCTGCCACACGTGGAGGTGTGCGATGAGCCAGTTCAAGCGTTTGTTCGTCATGCTCGGCCCGCAGATGCGCTACAGCCCTGCCCTGCAACGGGCCGCGGCACTGGCCGAGTCCAGCGGGGCCCTGCTGGATATCAATGTATTCGTCGACGACGTCGATACCTTCGGGCTGATGAGCGATGGCCGCGAGCGCGAACGGCTGCTCGCCGATAACCGGCAATGGCTGGCGGATGCGAAGGAGCAACTGTCCGACAACGGGCTGGATGTGTCGACCGAACTGCTGCTGACCCGCGACCCGCTGGGCAGCGCCATGGAACAGATCGAACGCCTGGGCTGCGACCTGCTGGTCAAGGACGTGCAGCACGAACCGGTGCTCAAACGCCTGCTGGTCACGCCACTGGACTGGCAACTGCTCAAGGACAGCCCGGTGGCCGTGCACCTGGTCAGCGATGTCCGCCTGCCCCTGCCCCGCCAGATCGCCGCAGCGGTCGACCTCAACCTGCACGGCGCCGGCGAGCACCTGGACGACCAGGTGTTCCGCAGCGCCCACGCCCTGGCCCTGCAGTGCAACGCCGAGCTGCACCTGCTGCACGTGTGCGACGCGACAAAAACCCATATCGCCGACTTCGGCGCCGGCACCGTGACCATGCCCGGCTTCGAGGGCAGCGTACGCGCCGCCCAGCGTGCGGCGTTCAACCGCCTGGGCGATCACTATGAGATCGCCCTGGAGCGCAGGCATTTCCTCGAAGGGCCGGCGATCAAGGCAATCGCCCAGTACGTCAGCCACAGCCGCATCGACGTGATCGTCATGGGCACTCACCGGCATGATGCGCTGCACACCTTCCTCGGCGGGACGACGTCGCACCTGCTGGAGCACCCGCTGTGCAACGTGCTGGCGATCAAGGCGGTGCGCTGACCGGGGGCAAATTGGCTTGCCCCGCGGTGGCTCAGAAGCCCTTGCTGTAGAACAGCGAGTACGACTCGATGCCGTCGTTGGGCTGCTTGATGCCGGCATTGGAGTAATGCATGGCGCGGATGCCGATCTTCTGATCAGCCGGCAGTTTCAGGCCAAAGCCGATGCGATCTTCGAAGTTGACCGCAGAGCCCAGGCGCTGGTCGCCGACCTCAGTCTTGGAGAACGCCGCCAGGCCGATGCCGGCCTCGATGAACGGGGTATAGGTGAAGCCGCTGAACTCATAGACGAACACCGGGCTGAGTGACAGCGAGTGGGCGCCGCTGTAGTCGCCACCTTCCCAGTAGGTGTAGGCCGCATCCCAATAACCCGTCAGGTGGCCTGCACTGCTTTCCAGCCAACGCTTGTCCCAGTCGAACGACGCTCCGAGACGGTAGGTCATGTCGCCCTGGCTGGTGGCGCCGACTGCGCCGGACAGCTGTGCGGCCTGGGCCAGGTTGGCGCCAGCGAACGCCAGCACGAAAGCGGCCAGGGAACTGGCAAGACGGGTGCTCATCAATGACTACTCCTGAGGGTCTTCACGAACAGGCCCGGCCTGACCTGCGCAGGCCTGCGGCGAATGGGGGCTTGGGCCCCTCGTTATGCACCTGTGAGCTGGTGCATCCAACCAGGTCACAAGTGGTAATAGTTTTCTTGATTATTGTCTGAACACGCCACAGGTTGGAAGTACTTTGCCACTACTGGCCAGCGCCATGTTCAGTCATGGATCGACTCTTCATGCTCGCCCAGCAACCGCCGCTGGCGAGGCGTGGAGGGACTCAAGAGGTTTATCAGCGTCTCTCCACGGCCATGGGCACATTTGTACTCTTTACCGCTCAACGCCAGTTCAGGTCCACCCGTGCCGGCGACTTGCCGTCAACATTGACCTGCTGCTGCACGCTTTGGCCGTCGGCATTGCCAGTCACCCGGTAGTGCCCAGGTGGCAGTTGCACGAAGATCAGTGGCCCGACGTCCTGCAAGGCCAGCACCGACTTGCCTTGGGCAGACTGGATGTCCAGCGCGGCGCCGCTCTGGAACTTGCCTTCGGCACCGGTGGACAGGGTGATGTGCAGGTCGTAGCCGGGGGTACGGCGCAAGGCGTTGGCCTCGTCCTGGCCAATGCCGCCCTGCAGGTAGCGGATACCGTTTTGCTCCTGCGGCTGCAGTTGCACGGCTTGTGGGTCGATGGGGGCGTTGAGGTCGGCGGCGGCAGCCAAGGTCCAGGGCATGGCCAGGCTTACCAGCAATGCCGCGCAAAGCCCGTAGTGATGAGTACGCATGGTGCATTCCTCCCTTGGAGGGATGGTCTACACAGTTTTGATGCCTGGCTGCAGCGCGCGTTCGCGTGGTTTCAGACCGTTAGTCTGGGTATGGGAGCGGCGGTTCGCCGCTGCGATTTACCCGCGAAGATGACACCTCGGTGTCTGGCACGGGCTATGCCCGTGTTCGCGGGTGAACCCGCTCCCACAGTGATCGCGCCAGGTAATTAACGTGTGAGCCATGCACTCAACCCGCCAGCGACTCGGCCCGGCGCTCCTCGAGCAATTTGATGAACATGCTCAGGCTGCGCGACACCGTGCCCCGGCGCCACACCAGCCAGGTCTTGAGGTAACGGAAGTCCTCGGCCATCGGCCAGGCGCTGACCGTGCTGCAACCGGGCATGTTGTCGAGCATGCTGCGCGGCATCATCGCCAGGCCTGCACCTGCGCTGACGCAGGCGAGCATGCCGTGGTAGGACTCCATTTCGTGGATCTTGCCCGGCACGGCCTGGTCGTGAACGAACCAGCTCTCGAAATGATGGCGGTACGAGCAGTTGGCGCGGAATGCGTAGATGCTCGCACCGTTGACGTCGCGGGCGCGGGTGACCGGCGCATGGTGCAGCGGTGCGATGACCATCATCTCCTCCTCGAACACCGGCATGCCTTCCAGCGTGGGGTGCAGCACCGGGCCATCGACGAAGGCGGCTACCAGGCGCCCGGACAGCACGCCTTCGAGCATGGTCCCCGACGGGCCGGTGGACAGGTCGAGGTCCACTTTGGGATAGCGCTGGTTGTAGGCCGCCAGCAACGCCGGGATGCGCACCGCCGCGGTACTCTCCAGCGAGCCCAGGGCGAAGGTGCCTTGCGGGTCCTCCCCCGCCACGGTCAGCCGCGCTTCGTGCACCAGGTCGAGGATGCGCCGAGTGTATTCGAGGAAGTTCCAGCCGGCCGGCGACAGGCGCAGGCGGCTCTTCTCGCGGATGAACAGCTCGACGCCGAGGTCTTCTTCGAGCTGCTTGATACGGGTGGTCAGGTTCGACGGCACCCGGTGGATGTGCTGGGCGGCAGCGCTGATGCTGCCGTGCTCGGCCACCGCCTTGAAGATCTCCAGTTGCACCAGGTCCACAGGTCATTCTCCAAACGTGAATGTTTCGCTCATTATTATTCAGTTTTCATTAAAGCGCGCCACCACTAGTCTGGGCTCACCCCTTCAAAACAATGAGAGTCCTGCCATGAGCGAGATCAGCCGCCTGACCCACGCCATCTCCGTCGACCCCTACACCGGCGAGCAGATCGGCCACTATGCCTTCGACACCGACGCCGCACTGGAAGCGGCGCTGCAACGCGCCAAGGTTGGCTACAACCAGTGGCGCAAGGTGTCGCTGGGTCAGCGCAGCGAATATCTGATCGCCCTGGCCAACGCCCTGCAGGCCAACGCCGAAGCCTTCGCCCAGATGATCACCCGCGAAATCGGCAAGCCGATCAGCCAGGCCCGTGGCGAAGTCGCCAAGTGCGTCGGCCTGTGCCAGTGGTACGCCGAACACGGCCCGGCCATGCTCGCCGCCGAACCGACCCAGATCGAGAAAGCCCGCATCGAATACCGCCCACTGGGCCCGATCCTCGCCGTGATGCCGTGGAACTTCCCGATCTGGCAGGTACTGCGTGGCGCCGTGCCCGCCCTGCTGGCCGGCAACACCTACGTGCTCAAGCACGCCCCCAACGTAATGGGCAGCGCCTACCTGCTGGCCGACCTGTTCAAGCGCGCCGGCCTGCCTGAAGGCGTGTTCGAAGTGCTCAACGTCACCCCTGAGGGCGTGACCCGCGCCATCAACGACCCGCGCATCGCCGCCATCACCCTCACCGGCAGCGTGCGCGCCGGCATGGCCATCGGTGCACAGGCCGGTGCCGCGCTGAAGAAGTGCGTGCTGGAGCTGGGCGGCTCGGACCCGTTCATCGTGCTGGCCGACGCCGATCTGGACGCCGCCGTGAAGGCTGCCGTGATCGGTCGCTACCAGAACACCGGCCAGGTCTGCGCCGCGGCCAAGCGCCTGATCGTCGAAGAAAGCATCGTCGAGGCATTCACCGCCAAGTTCGTCGAGGCCACCCGTGCGCTCAAGGTAGGCAACCCGCTCCAGGACGACACCTATATCGGCCCAATGGCCCGTTATGACCTGCGCGACGAGCTCGACGGCCAAGTGCAGGCCACGCTGGCTGAAGGCGCCACCCTGCTGCTGGGCGGCCACAAGGTCGAAGGCGCGGCCAACTTCTACGCACCGACCGTGTTCGCCAACGTCACCCCGGACATGACCGCGTTCAAGCAGGAGCTGTTCGGCCCGGTAGCGGCAATCATCACTGCCCGTGACGCCGACCATGCGGTGGAACTGGCCAACGACAGCGACTTCGGCCTGGCCGCGACCATCTACACCGCCGACTACGCCCTGGCCGAGCGCATGACCACTGCGCTGGACACCGGCGGCGTGTTCATCAACGGCTACTGCGCTTCCGACCCCCGTGTGGCCTTCGGTGGCGTGAAGAAGAGTGGTTTCGGCCGCGAGCTGTCGCACTTTGGTGTGCGTGAGTTCACCAATGCCCAGACCGTGTGGCTGGATCGCAACTGACCTGACCACGCTGTTCGCCGGCAAGGCAGGCTCCTGTAGGGGGCCGGCCTTGCCGAATACCATCTGGGCTGCAAAATCGCCCGATCCTGTGCCTTGAATCACCCTGCATCGGGTGAATAATCGATGACCTCCCGACCACCCCGGAGGTAACCGATGAGCACGCATATCCCCACCCGCCGCTTGACCGTCCCCGACCTGGCCGCCATGAAAGGCCGACAGAAGATCGTCGCCCTGACCGCCTACAGCGCGCCTATCGCCCGCCTTATCGATCCCTTGGTGGATTTCATCCTGGTCGGCGACTCGACCGCCATGGTCGCCTACGGCCGCTGCTCCACCCTGGCCATGCGCCTGGAGGAGACCATCAGCCACACCCGCGCCGTGATGAACAGCACCGAGCACGCCTGCGTGATCGCCGACATGCCCTTTGGCAGCTATCAGGCCTCACCTGAGCAGGCCTTTCGCAACTGCGCCCAAGTGCTGGCCGAGACCGGGTGCGACGCGGTGAAACTGGAGAGCAACCTTGTCCTGGCGCCGACCGTGGCGTTCCTGGTAGAGCGTGGGATCCCGGTGATGGCCCACGTTGGCTTGATGCCGCAGTTCGTCAATGTCATGGGCGGCTACAAGGCCCAGGGGCTGACCGAGACCAGCGCAGCAACGATCATCGAAGACGCCCGCGCCAATTTCGCCGCTGGCGCCTTTGGCCTTTTGCTCGAAGGTGTGGCCGAGCCGCTGGCACGGCGGATTAGCGAACAGAGCGCACAGCCGTGCATCGGCATTGGCGCCTCCCTCGCCTGCGACGGGCAGATCCTGGTCACCGAAGACCTGCTGGGCCTGGGCGGGCCACGCAAGCCGCGCTTCGTCAAGCAGTACGCCGACCTGGCTGCGGTGATCCGGGTGGCCTGCGCGCGCTACGCCAACGAAGTGCGCCAAGGCGAATTCCCCGAGCTTGCGCATTGCTACGGCAGTTGAGGCGCCTGGCGAACGGCCTGGGCCAGGCGTACCAGTGCGCCTTCGATATCCTGGCGCCAATCGACGGTAACGCTCAGGCGCAGGTGGTCGCGCCAATGGCCGGCCTGGCTGAACAGCGAGCCGGGGGCGGTGACAATGCCCTCGGCCAGCAGTTTTTCGCACACCGCGTCCATGTCCACCGGGCGCGTGGCGCGCAGCCAGAATGTGGCTCCGGCCTGGGGTATGGCGCCTTGCAGGCAGTCACCGGCATGTTGCTTCAATAGCGCGGCCATACGCCCCGCGCTGGCGGCGAGTTGTCGACCCAGCAACGTCCGCTGTCGGTCGATGCGTGCGGAGCCGTACAGCCCGGCGATGGCCCGCTGGCGATAGGTTGGCAGGCGAAAGCCACGGGCGAAGAACGCTTCGGCCAGGGGCGCCGTCGCGCTGCGGCATAACAGGTAGGCGAATGGGGCCTCGGCGCCGATGCATTTGTCGAAGCTGGCGAACACCAGCAGCCGCTGCGGGTCGGCGTGTACCCGGTACGCCGGAAGGTCGGCGCACAAGCCTCCGTAGCTGTCGTTCTCGAACAGCCATACCCGACGCCGGGCCAGCAAGTCGCACAGGCGGCGTTTGTCGGCTGCCGGCATCGCGTTGCCCTGTGGGGTGTTGACCCGGGATGACAACACAGCCACGCGCACGGGCGTGATCTCCAGCATCTGGGCCACGGCATCGAGGTCCATCCGGCCCTCTCCATCCAGCGGCGCCTCGATGACCTGCAGGCCCGCCGCACGCAGCCGGCCCAGTATCAACCAGGAGCACGGCGACTCGACCAGCGCCACAGAACCTGCCGGGATCAACGCTTGCAGGGCGAGATCGAACACGCTGCGCAGGTCCGGGCCGATGAACACCTGGTCGGCCTGCCACGGCTCGGATGCGGCCTGGCTGTAATCGCGTGCCAGCGCCGCCCGCAGCTGCGGCTCGCCCAGCGGCTGGAACGGCGGCAGTTCAGCCGCTGGTGTGCGGCGCTGCAGCTCGCGCTCGAGCAACAGCAGCGGGCCATCGAGGGCTCCCAGCATGGCCGGGGCATCGCTGCTCAAGGCCAGCATCCCCGGCTGCCGGGCGCTGGCGAAGACCCGATCGAGCAGGTTGGCCGTGGCTGGCAGCGGTACCGTGGACGCCTGGACGACGCTGAAATAGCCGACCTTGGGCCGCGCCTGGATGCGGCCCTGGGACTCGAGCAGGGCGAAGCCTTGCTTGCAGCTGGACAGCGACACCTGCAATTGCCGGGCGACCTCGCGCAGCGATGGCAGCCGGTGCGCCTGCCCCGGCGCACGGGCGTCGAGCCAGCGGCTGAGGTAGCGGTGGACTTTCTGGTAGGTGAAACGCGGGGCTTGTTCGGTATCCATACCTGACCTGGACGAGGGCTGCGGTGGGCACCCTAGCAGTTTTTTACCCTCGTGGAAGATCATCTGGCTGCGGCACAGGACAGCCCCCCTGTGGGAGCGGCAGTTCGCCCGCGAACACGGGCATAGCCCGTGCCGGGCACCGAGGTGTCATCTTCGCGGGTAAACCCGCTCCCACAGGGTCTGTGCAATCCTGGGGAATGCGCGCCCCCTGTGGGAGCGGCTTTAGCCGCGAAGCAGACGACACCGTGCATGGCACCGGCTTCGCCGGTGTTCGCGGCTAAAGCCGCTCCTACAGCTCCAGGCGCTAGGCGCCGCGCGCGCGCTTTAGCGTTTCGCTCGGCAATTCGCGAAACAACTGCCGATAGCTTTCGGAGAATCGCCCCAGGTGCCAGAACGACCAGCGCATGGCCACCTCGGCCACGGTCACATCACCCGCCAACAAGTCACGCCGCGCCCCGTTGAGCCTGCGAAGGCGCAACCAGTGCGCTGGCGGCAGGTTGGTAAAGCCCTTGAACGCCTGCTGCAACTGACGCACGGAAACCCCGGCAACCTTGGCCAACTGCACCAGGTTGAGGGTCTCGTCGGGGCAATCGGCCGCCCATTCACTGACCCGCCGCATGATCGCCCGTTCCTCGTCGCGCCGGCCCAGGGCATCGCCTTGTAGACGCTGCCCGGCGTTGTCGAGAATGAACAGGCAGTCCTCCAGCAACTGCTCCGCCAGCGCCCTGCCCTCCAGCGGGCAATCGGCCTGGCCCAGGCGGGTCAGCGTGGCGCTCAGCCAGTTGCCGAACAAGGCATTCTGCTGACAGCTCAGCGGCACCATGAACAACCCGCGCAAGCGCTCCACATCCAACCCGTGGCTGGCCAGGAACGGCTGCTCGAACACCACCGCCACCTCCTGGTAGTTCTCCGGGGTGATCCAGATGTTGCGGCTGTCCTCGTTGAGCAGGTACAGGCTGTTCTCGCTGCGGTCGAAACAGAACGCCAAGGCACCGCTGGGGGCACGGAAGAACTGTTCGACACGGGTGTTCAGGCGCTCCTCGTAAACCTCCACGCCCTCAAGCCCCAGCCAGCGCAGCTGGCCGTTGAAATGCCCGGGGGACATCTGCCGGTACTGCTGCTGCCAGCCGGGGGTGGCGCGGGTCTGTTCAGTCACATCGGTGGTGCGGAAATCCTGAACCTGCAAGGCGATTGGCGTTGTCACGCGCTGTCCTAGTTGCACTCTTTTGGTGCATTCATTAGCGAAGAAAGTGGATAGATCAGCCCAGGGGGCTGCGCCCAAGATAGTCCTCAGCGTCACCTGTGGGAAGTGCCCTACGCGATGAACGCCATGCTTCCCACCACAACTACCCAACCAAGAGGTTTGTATGAACGCCCCCTTCGATCAGCTGTCCACCTGGCTGAAAGAACACCGGATCACCGAAGTCGAATGCGTGATCAGCGACCTGACCGGCATCGCCCGCGGCAAGATCGCCCCCACCGCCAAGTTCCTCCACGAGCGCGGCATGCGCCTGCCCGAGAGCGTGCTGCTGCAGACCGTGACCGGCGACTACGTCGACGATGACATCTACTACAGCCTGCTCGACGCCGCCGACATCGACATGGTCTGCCGCCCCGACCCCACCGCGGTGTACCAGATCCCGTGGGCCATCGAACCCACCGCGATCGTGATCCACGACACCTTCGACAAGCAGGGCAATCCCATCGAGCTGTCGCCGCGCAACGTGCTGAAGAAGGTGCTCAAGCTTTACGCCGACAAGGGCTGGCAACCAATCGTTGCGCCAGAGATGGAGTTCTACCTCACGCAACGCTGTGAAGACCCGGACCTGCCACTGCAAGTACCGCTGGGCCGCTCGGGCCGCGCCGAAAGTGGCCGGCAGTCGTTCTCCATCGACGCCGCCAACGAATTCGACCCGCTGTTCGAGGACGTCTACGACTGGTGCGAACTGCAAGGCCTGGACCTGGACACGCTGATCCATGAAGACGGCCCGGCGCAGATGGAGATCAACTTCCGCCATGGCGACGCACTGGACCTGGCCGACCAGATCACCGTGTTCAAACGCACCATGCGCGAGGCAGCGCTCAAGCACAACGTCACCGCCACCTTCATGGCCAAGCCGATCACCGACGAGCCGGGCAGCGCCATGCACCTGCACCAGAGCGTGGTCGACATCGCCACCGGCAAGCCGATCTTCGCCAACGAAGACGGCAGCATGAGCGAACTGTTCCTGCACCATATCGGCGGCCTGCAGAAATACATCCCCAAGCTGCTGCCGATGTTCGCGCCCAACGTCAACTCGTTCCGCCGCTTCCTGCCCGACACCTCGGCGCCGGTGAACGTCGAGTGGGGTGAAGAAAACCGCACCGCCGGGCTGCGCGTACCAACCTCCAGCCCAGAGGCGATGCGCGTGGAAAACCGCCTGCCGGGTGCCGATGCCAACCCGTACCTGGCCATCGCCGCGAGCCTGCTGTGCGGCTATATCGGCATGGTCGAGAAGCTCGAGCCGAGTGCGCCGGTGCAGGGCCGCGCTTACGAAAGGCGCAACCTGCGCCTGCCGATCACCATCGAGGACGCGTTGCAGCACATGGAAGATTGTGAAGTGGTGCAGCAGTACCTGGGCCAGCAGTTCGTCCAGGGCTACGTGGCGGTCAAGCGCGCCGAGCACGAGAACTTCAAGCGGGTGATCAGTTCGTGGGAGCGTGAGTTCCTGTTGCTGAGCGTGTAATCCGCCCCGGGGCGCTACGCGCCCCTTTTCGCTGGCAAGCCAGCTCCCACAGCGATTGCGTTTCCATTGTGGGAGCCGGCTTGCCGGCGATGGGCTGCGCAGCAGCCCCTACACCACCGAATTCGAAGAACAATACCAACGAGGTGTCGACATGCGTCATCCGCAAGCCCTGATCCCCGCAACCTTTGCCCTGCTGTTCGGCGCTGCCGTCCAGGCCCAGCCGACGGTGAGCGTGTACAACTGGACCGATTACATCGGTGATACCACCCTGGCGGACTTTCAGGCCAGCAGCGGGATCAAGGTGGTCTATGACGTGTTCGACTCCAACGAAACCCTGGAAGGCAAGCTGCTGGCCGGGCGCACCGGCTACGACGTGGTAGTGCCGTCCAACCATTTCCTCGCCCGCCAGGCCCAGGCCGGCGCGTTCCTGCCGCTGGACCGCAGCAAGCTGCCGAACTGGCAGCACCTGGACCCAAAACTGCTCAAGCAGCTTGAGCAGAACGACCCGGGCAACCAGTACGCCGTGCCTTACCTGTGGGGCACCAACGGCATTGGCTACAACGTCGATAAAGTGAAGGCGGTGCTGGGCATCGACAGGATCGACTCCTGGGCCGTGCTGTTCGAGCCAGAGAACCTGAAGAAGCTCAAGCAGTGCGGCGTGGCGTTCATGGATTCGCCCGACGAACTGTTCCCGGCCATCCTCAACTACATGGGCATGAACCCGCGCAGCGAGAAGGCCGACGACTATAAAAAGGCCGAGGCACGCCTGCTGGAGCTGCGCCCCTACATCACCTACTTCCACTCCTCCAAGTACGTATCCGACCTGGCCAACGGCGATGTCTGCGTGGCCTTCGGTTACTCCGGCGATGTGTTCCAGGCCGCCCACCGCGCCGAGGAAGCCGGCAACGGCGTCAAGGTCGCCTACAGCATCCCCAAGGAAGGCAGCAACCTGTGGTTCGACCTGCTGGCCATCCCCAAGGATGCCAAGAACCCCGAACAAGCCCTGGCGTTCATCAACTACCTGCTCGATCCCAAGGTGATCGCCAAGGTCAGCGCCACGGTCGGCTACGCCAACGCCAACCCGGATGCCAAGGCCGACATGGATCCGGCACTGGTGAACAACCCCGAGATCTACCCGCCCCAGGAGGTGCTGGACAAACTGTATGTCTCCACCATGCCAAGCCCGCCGATCCTGCGGCAGATGACCCGCTCCTGGAGCAAGATCAAGTCCAACCGCTGAGTCGAGCACACCCATGCCTCACATGACTGAACACACCGCTTCCTACTACGCCGCCACGGCGCGCAAGGCAGCCCCCTACCCTGTGCTCGACCAGGACCTGCAAGCCGACGTGTGCGTGGTCGGCGGCGGCCTGACCGGGGTCAACGCCGCCCTGGAGCTGGCCGAGCGCGGGCTCACGGTGATCCTGCTGGAGGCCCGGCGCATCGGCTGGGGCGCCAGCGGGCGCAACGGCGGCCAGCTGATCCGCGGCATCGGCCATGACGTTTCGGGCTTTGCCCGGCACGTCGGCCAGGACGGCGTGCGTTACCTCAAGCAGGCCGGCATCGACTCGGTGGCGCTGGTGGCGCGGCGCATCGAGCAGTACGGCATTGACTGCGACCTGCGCTGGGGCTTCTGCGAGCTGGCCAACACCCCGGCGCAGTTCGCCGCCTTCGCAGACGAGCAGCGCGAACTTGCCGACCTCGGCTACCGCCACCAAACCCGGCTGATTGGCGCCGAGCGCATGCACGAAATCGTCGCCAGCGACCAGTACGCCGGTGGCTTGGTGGACATGGGCTCGGGCCACCTGCACCCGCTCGACCTGGTCCAGGGCGAAGCCCGCGCCGCCCATGGCCAGGGCGTGAGGATCTTCGAGCAGAGCCCGGTACTGCGCATCGAACATGGCAGCACCGTGACCCTGCACACCGCGCGCGGCAAGGTCCGCGCCCAGAGCCTGGTGCTGGGCTGCAACGCCCACCTCGACGAACTGGAACCGCGCCTGAGCGGCAAAGTGTTGCCTGCCGGCAGCTATGTAGTGGCCAGCGAACCGCTGCCCGAGCACGTTGCCCGGGCGCTGATCCCGCAGAACATGGCGCTGTGCGACCAGAAAGTGGGCCTGGACTATTACCGCCTCACTGCCGACAACCGCCTGCTGTTCGGCGGCGCCTGCCACTACTCCGGGCGCGACCCGAAGGACATCGGCGCCTACATGCGGCCCAAGGTGCTCAAGGTGTTCCCGCAGTTGGCCGATGTGCGCCTGGATTACCAATGGGGCGGCATGATCGGTATCACCGCCAACCGCTTCCCGCAGGTTGGCAGGCTCAGCCAGCACCCCAATGTGTTCTATGCCCAGGGCTATTCCGGGCACGGCCTGAACACTACGCACTGGACCGCGAAACTGCTGGCCGAGGCCATCGCCACCCAGGCCAGTTACGGGTTCGACGTGTTCAGCTCGGTGCCCCACCTGACTTTCCCCGGCGGCAAGGCATTGCGCTCGCCGCTGCTGGCGCTGGGGATGTTGTGGTACCGGTTGCGCGAGGCATTGGGCTGACGGGTTTTGCTCAAAGGATGGCTTGCAGGCCTTTGTCAGCGATGACATTGAGCAGTTTCAACGCAGGCCCCGCCGGACGTGTTTCGCCCTGCTCCCACTTGCGCACCGTGGAAGCGCTGGTATGCAGGTGCAGGGCGAACACCGGCTGGCTGAAATTGAGGGCTTCACGCAGTTGCTTGATGTCCTGGGCGGTGAATGCCCGCACGGGCGCCGGGCAAATTGCTTCGAAATCGCGCAGCGTGACTTTACCGACCGCGCCCGCCCGTTCCAGGGCACACAGGTCATCACGCAATGATTCAATGAGTTTGCTGGTCACAGTGGACCTCCATCAGTACACCGCAGCCCAGGGCCTTGGCCAACGCCTGCGGTGATAAATCCAGGAATACCTTGCCGGAGAACTGCAACGCTTTCTGCTCGTCAGGCGTTACATTCACCTGGTCGTTCTTTTTGAAGCCATGCAAAAACACATAGCGGCTGCCGATGCGGGCTGACAGCAACGTGCGGTAGCTGCCTCGCTTTCCGGCACCCTGTCCGGTGACGCGCTTTTTGAACAACAGCCCGCCGAGGCTGGCATCCACCAGGCCGCACTGCATTTCCTCGACAGCCTTGCACAGCACACAATCCGGGAGGTTCTCGCTGAGTTGCCAGCGAGCGAACGCCCTTCTTTTATAGACATCCATATCCAACGCTCCAAACCATACCCGTAAAGGGCATACTTCTCCAGCTTTCGTATTCAATGAAAAGTCGGCTGGTTCGGGCATGGATGTCCGAAACGGCTATGAGAATCGAGCGGGATGCTGGCCTTCCGCCAAGCACCTGCTAGCGTTGTTCTGGCCAATTCACTCATGGACACCGCCATCATGATGCAACTGTCTCGCAGCACCCTGTTGTGCGCAGCCCTGCTTGCCCTGGTTGCCTGCTCCAGCAACCGCGTCGACCCCAAGGATTACTCCGGCTTTCTCAAGGACTACAGCCGCCTGAAACCGGCCGAAAGCGTCTCTGGCGCGCCGGTGATGCGCTGGGTCGACCCGAACCTGAAAGCCAGCCAGTACACCAAGGTGTTCATCGAGCCGAGCCAGTTCTACCCCAAACCACAACCGACCAACGTGATCTCGGCGCAGACCCTGCAGGAGATCACCCGCTACTTCAACGAAGCCATGCGCCGCGAGCTGGGCAGTGTGCTGACGCTGGTCAAGGAGCCTGGGCCTAACACCATCGTGGTGCGCCCGGCGATCACTGCCGTGGCCACCAGCAACGAAGGCCTCAAGCCCTACGAAGTCATCCCCATCGCCCTGGTGGCAGCAGCGGTCAACACTGCCGCCGGTGGGCGTGACCAGGATGTGGACATCGCGGTAGAGGCGGCCTTCCTCGATGGCGCCAGCCAGAAAGTGCTGGCCCAGGTGGTGCGCAAAGGCAGTGGCAAGGAGCTGGAAAACGACACGCAGAAACTCACCCTGGCCGACGTCAAGCCGGTACTCGATGGCTGGGCCAGCGACATGCGTCGTAGTTTCGTGGCGCTGCAGCACAAGACCAAGTAGCCCGCTGCCCTCGCCAGATGCAACAAGGCCGCTGCCCGGCAGGGACAGCGGCCTTGTTGCATCTGGCGAGGGAAAATCAGGCGACGAAGCTGTAGACGATCGCCGACAGCGTGATCAAGCCGATCAACACGACGAACACATTCGACAGCTTGCCCGAGTACTGACGCAGCGCCGGCACCTTGTGCACCGCGTACATCGGCATCAGGAACAGCAGGCAGGCGATCACCGGGCCACCCAGGCCTTCGATCAGGCCAAGGATGCTCGGGTTGAGTGTGGCCACCGCCCAGCAGGTCACCACCATGAACAGCGCCGTGGCACGTTCCAGGCGTTTGGCCGGCCAGGTTTTGCCACGCCCGCGCAGGCTCTTGACGATCATGCCCTGGAAGCCTTCGCTGGCGCCGATGTAGTGGCCCAGGAACGATTTGGTGATCGCCACCAGCGCGATCAGCGGCGCAACGAAGGCGATCACCGGGGTCTGGAAGTGGTTGGCCAGGTACGACAGGATCGAGATGTTCTGCGCCTTGGCCTCAGCCAGGTTCTCAGGGCTCAGGGCCAGCACGCAGCTGAAGCAGAAGAACATCACCGTCAGCACCATCATCACGTGGGCAGTGGCCAGGGTGCGGCCGCTCTTGCGGTCGGCGTCAACGCCGTAGCGATGTTTCTGGTCGACGGCAAAGGCCGAGATGATCGGTGAGTGGTTGAACGAGAACACCATGACCGGGATCGCCAACCACAGGGTGAGCATCAGGTTCGAGGCACTGAGGCCTTCATTGGCCTGGGCGAAGAACGCGCCGTTCCAGTTGGGGATCAGGCTCAGCGCCAGCAACAGCAGCGAAGCGACGAAGGGGTAGACCAGCAAGCTCATGGCCTTGACGATGAGTTGCTGGCCGCAGCGCACGATGATCATCAGGCCGCAAATCAGCAGCAGCGCCAGCAGTGCACGGGGCGGCGCGTTCAGGTGCAGCTGGTGTTCGAAGAAGCTGGTGAGGGTGTTGGTCAGCGCCACGCTGTACACCAGCAGGATCGGGAAGATGGCGAAGAAATACAGCAGGGTGATCAGCTTGCCGGCGCCAACGCCGAAGTGCTCTTCCACCACCTCGGTGATGTCTTCACTACCGCCCTTGCGCCCGGACAGCACGAAGCGGGTCAGCGCACGATGGGCGAAGAAAGTCATGGGGAACGCCAGCAGCGCCAGGATCAGCAGCGGCCAGAAGCCGCCGACACCAGCGTTGATCGGCAGGAACAGGGTGCCGGCACCAATGGCGGTGCCATACAGGCCCAGGGCCCAGGTGGTGTCGTGGCGGTTCCAGGTGGTCGAGCCTGAGGCCGTAGCCGAGGCAGCCGAATCCGCACGAAGGGTCGTGGTGCTTTGTACATCAGTCATGGGTATCGCCTTGTAGTTGTTTTTGTCGCAGGTACAGCGGGTGTTGCAGTTTGGGGGCCGGCTTGCCGGCCTCATGGGTTGCATGGCTTCTGTAGGAGCGGCCTTGTGCCGCGAAAGGGTCGCGAAGCGGCCCCAGGATTTCAGCAAAGCAACAAAAATCGCCGGGGCTGCTGCGCAGCCCTTTCGCGGCACAAGGCCGCTCCTACAAGAGTTGTGTCAGCACTCGACGAACGCCACGGCCAGGCCGCCGCGTGAGGTTTCCTTGTAGTTGGCGTGCATGTCGGCACCGGTATCGCGCATGGTGCGGATCACCTGGTCGAGGGAAATGAAATGTTCACCGTCGCCACGCAAGGCCATCTGCACGGCATTGATCGCCTTGACCGCCGCAATGGCGTTGCGCTCGATGCACGGTACCTGGACCAGGCCACCGACCGGGTCGCAGGTCAGCCCGAGGTTATGTTCCAGGGCAATCTCGGCGGCATTTTCCAGCTGGGGCGGCGTGGCGCCCAATACTTCGGCCAAGCCGGCGGCAGCCATCGAACAGGCCGAACCGACCTCGCCCTGGCAGCCCACTTCGGCGCCGGAAATCGAGGCGTTCTTCTTGCACAGGATGCCCACCGCTGCCGCCGCCAGCAGGAAGGTCACCACGTCATCGTCGCAGGCGCCGGGGTTGAACTTCATGTAGTAGTGCAGCACCGCCGGGATGATCCCCGCCGCACCGTTGGTGGGCGCGGTGACCATGCGTCCGCCAGCGGCGTTCTCTTCGTTGACCGCCAGGGCGAACAGGTTGACCCACTCCATGGCGCTGAGGGTCGAACCGATCACGTTGGGCTTGCCCAGCTCCTGCAGGCTGCGGTGCAGGCGCGCGGCGCGGCGTTTGACCTTGAGCCCGCCGGGCAGGATGCCTTCATTGCGCAGGCCGTTGACCACGCACTCGCGCATGGCGGCCCAGATGTTCAGCAGGCCTTCGCGTATCTCGCTTTCGGAGCGCCAGGCGCGCTCATTGGCCAGCATCAGCTGGCTGACACTCAGCCCATGTTGCTTGCACAGCGCCAGCAGCTCTTCTGCGCTGGAGAACTCGTAAGGCAGCTCGACCTCGGCGACGCCAACCTGGGGTGCGTCGATTTCGCTTTGCTCGACGATGAAGCCGCCACCCACCGAATAGTAGGTCTGGCTGAACAGGCTGCCCTGGGCGCCGAAACTTTCCAAAGTCATGGCGTTGGGGTGATAGGCCAGGCTCTCGTCGAGCAGGCGCATGTCACGGCTGTACTGGAACTCGATCGGATGGCTGGCATCGAGCATCAGGCACTGCTCCTGCATCAACTGGTCGATGCGTGGCTCGATGCTGTGCGGGTCGATGCGGTCCGGCCATTGGCCCATCAGGCCCAACAGGCAGGCACGGTCGGTGGCATGGCCAACCCCGGTGGCCGACAGCGAGCCGTACAGACGGACCTCGACCCGGCTCACCTGGGCCAGCAGGCCGCGCTCACGCAGGGCCAGGGCGAAGGTTGCCGCGGCGCGCATGGGGCCGACGGTGTGGGAGCTCGATGGGCCGATGCCAATCTTGAAAAGGTCGAAAACACTGATAGCCATGCTAATGCCTGACCGTGGCAGCCGTACAACGCACACCACGGATCTCTGGAAAAATTGAACGGTATTACAAAGTTGGGCGATACTGACGCGCCCAGGTCGGCATGACCAACGAAACTTCCTACACAAGCCTTTAGCAGGACTAAACAATGAAAGGTCCACTCAACGGCCAGGTGTACGTGTGGCTACATGTGTTTGCCTGCGCGGCGCGGCACCTGTCATTCACCCGCTGTGCCGAAGAGCTGCACATCACCCCCGGCGCCGTCAGCCAGCAGATGCGCCAACTGGAAGAGCGCCTGGGCTATCGCCTGTTCCTGCGGCGCGCCCGTGGCGTCGAGCTGTCGGCCGAGGGGCAGCGCCTGGCGCAGACCGTAGCCGAGGCCTACGGCAGCATCGAGGCCGAGCTGCTGCGCCTGGATGCCGGCGAGATCCGCGGCACCTTGCGCCTGCGCTCGATCCCGTCGTTCCTGGCCAAATGGCTCACGCCGCGCCTGCCGCGCTTCCAGCAGCGCTACCCCGACATCGAGCTGCGCCTGGTGGCCGAGGACAGCAACCAGGCCCTGCACCCGGATGACTTCGACCTGGCCATCGACCTCAACGACGGCAGCTACCCGGGCATGCTGTCGACCCCGTTGCTGGATGAACAGATCTTCCCGGTCTGCTCCCCTGCACTGCTGCGCGGCCGCCCGCCGCTGCACGGGCCGACGGACCTTGTGCACTATCCGCTGCTGCACGACATCACCGCCTGGCGCGGCAGCTCGGAATATGCCGAATGGGAGTTTTATCTGGACGGTATCGGCGCCGGCGGGCTGGACGTGCGTCGTGGTCACACCTTCAATCGCAACCACCTGACCATCGAGGCGGCGATTGCCGGTGTCGGCGTGGCCATCGCCCGACGCACCCTGCTCAACGATGAACTTGAGCGCGGTGCGCTGATCGTGCCGTTCGGCGTACCGATCGCCAACCACAAGCGCTACGTGCTGCACTACCCGCCTGGCGGGTTGACCCAACCCGGCGCCCGGGCAGTGCATGACTGGCTGGTGGAAGAGGCGCAGGGGTTCAGGGCGTTGCACCCGCTGTCACTGCCTGGGGCGTAAGGCTAACCGGGGTATCCACCTTGGCGTTACGCCCTGTTACTTCGCCGCCTGCCTTGTAACTTAATGCCCTGCCCACCACGCGCCTACAGTGTGCCCCTCGGCCTGCGCGCCGCGCCGTGCCGAGGCTCAATCACACAGGAGGTGTAACCATGCATTTCGTAATCGTCGAGAAAAATCAGGCCAGCGCGCCATCCGCAGAAGACCTCAAGAAAGCCATGATCAAGTGCAACGGCACGCCGGGCGAAGTCACAGGCGACAACAGTGCACGTAAACTGACGTTCACCGGCGAAATCAGCCACACGACCTACGAAAACACGCTCATCGACGTAGCCAAGGGCAAGCGCACCAGTTGGAACTTCACCTGGGCCGACGCCAACGTTAAGAGTACTGCCTGAGCCTTGCTTGCGTACCTGCACGAGCAACAAGGGCCGCATTGCGGCCCTTGTTCATTCGAGTGGGCGGCATGATCGCCGCTGCCTTGTAACACCGTGATACTTCGCCGGCCCTCCTGCCCCGCCTAGAGTGGACTGGTCGACACGCCGGCACAGGCCGGAACTCGGCAATCATCACTCAACAAGGACAGAGGGACACCATGAGCAATTCGAATGCCGCAAGCAAACAACAGCTCGCCGTCGCCCAGCAGCGCCAGGAACAGGTGCAAACCGCCGTCAAGGCCCTGCTCGGTGAAACCCGCGCCCTGAGCCACGAGCATTACGCCCGGTTGCTTGGCACCGTCACCGCCGCCGCGACCAAGTCAGTGACCATCCAGATTGCCGACGAAGACCTGCGTTCGCTGAAAAGCGCAGGCTACAAACTGTGCTTTGCCAAACGTGTCGGCGACGAAGCCTACAACGTCGTCTGGCAGTCGTATGTGCAGTACCTGAGCAACAACAACTTCAGCTGGACGCCGATGTACCAACTGTTCGGTACCAACACCTTCCAGGCCAACGTCCAGGTAACGGTGGACACCAACAAGGTCGATATCGGCCTTGGCCAGCAGTCGACTCTCGATCAGTCCGGCCTGCTCGGCCCGGTATCCACGGGAGGCCCGGAAACCGCCATCACCATGATCAACCAGTACGGCTCGATCCACCCAGGCGTCAACCAGCTGTCCACCGGTATCGATGGCAAGCAGGTGAGCACGCCGATCTACGTTGCCGCTAACCCTATCGTCCAAGGCAGCACCAACCTTACGCCCAAGGAAACCGTGCTGGTGTGGTTCGAGCAGAACGTGCAGACCAGCACCATGTTCAGCACCTCGCGCTCCAATGCCCAGGAGATCGACCTGACCTTCAGCAACAGCGCAACCTACCTGTATGCCAACCAGAAGTGGGTCATCCCTTCCTGAGCCGTCACCGCCGGGGTACGCCCCGGCGGTTTCAACCCTCTTTGCGGGTGAACTGCACGACCAGGCTGCGGCAGATGGCTTCGGCCAGCTCCTGCTCGGTGTCGATCATCAGCGGGCCGGCCCGGTCGAAGCGGGCCGACCAGAACAGGCTGCCTGCCCCCACATCCACCACCCGTACCGCCACCCGCACCCGGTTTGCCTCGGCCCTGACACTGCCCTCCAGCAAGTAGGTGGGCTCGCCCAAGGAGCCGCTCGCGACCGGCGCGCCACGCGGCAAGCGGACATGCACAGAGGCTCTGCCAAGCGCATGGAACAGCAAGTCGCACAACTCTTCACCCAGGCCCCTGGCAAACACTCCGCCCAGGCCCGTCAGGCAACTGAATGGCCGCACGTAGAGCGCCGCCGGCCGGCCATCGGCCAAAGGCCTGCCCTGTTGCACGCAACACAGGCGGTAGCCGCCGGGCGGCACGCTGAGGCGCAGCGCTTCATGCTCCCCGAGGGTGGCGTAATAGGTAGCCAGCTTGCGCCGCAGGCGGCCGATCTGCACCCGCACCACCGGGTCGTCGCCAGTGCAGTACACCGCCGGGTCACGGCGAAACACCGCGATGCCGATATCGTATTCGCTGGGGCTGCCCTCGCCTTCCTGTTGGCTGTGCTGGGCCAGGTAGCTGAGCAGGCTGCCCAGGCGCCGCGACCTGACGAACAACGGGCTGGCCAGCAGCCCATCGACCGCACCCTGCAATTCACCGGCAAGCTTCGTCCGCTCACGCGCAGGGGTAGGCACGCAAGCCTTGCTCGTTCGCTTGATGACCATCGACCTGCGTCTCCTTGCAGGACACGGCCGATTCGCGCTGCAGATCGGCCGTGGTGGGGCTTTCCATCCTTGAAGGGGCGACCTGGCCAATGCAGGCAGGTCGCCATCACCGGGCAAGTGTAGTGCTGCATGCCGGGATGTGTGACCGGCCGTCGGCCCGCCGGTCAGCTCGACTGCATTCAGTAGGCGTGTTTGCCGGTGAACGCATTGAGCGTACGCACCAGAATCACGAAGTCGAGCCACAGCGACCAGTTGTTGATGTACTCGATATCGGAATTGACGCGTTGGACCATCTGCGCGATGTCCTTGGTTTCGCCCCTGAAGCCACGTACTTGGGCCAGGCCAGTCATACCGGGCTTGATGTTGTGACGGGCAAAGTAGTCGACGATGTCCTGGGAGTACTGCGTGTCGTGCTGCAGCGCATGGGGGCGCGGGCCCACCAGCGACATCTCCCCGGTCAGCACGTTGAACAGCTGGGGCAGCTCATCCAGGCTGGTACGGCGGATGAAGGCGCCCACCCGGGTCAACCGCGGGTCGTTCTTCTGGGCCTGCTGGAGCACGCCGGCCTCGGGCTGGTGCACATGCATGCTCCTGAACTTCCAGATACGGAACGATTCGCCGGTCCAGCCCATACGCTCCTGGCGGAAGAACACCGGCCCTGGGCTGTCGAGCTTGATGACCAGGGCGACAACCAGCAGCACCGGCGAGATGAACAGCAGGATCAACGCCGCCAGCACCCGGTCCTCGACGTTTTTGAGGAACAGGCTCATGCCGGTCAAGGGTGTTTCGGACAAGGTCAATACCGGAATCCCGGCGATTTCGCGAACGCTGTGGTTGATCAGGCGCAGCGAAAAGATATCCGGTACCCAGTTAACGGCAATGCATTTTTCCAGCAGCTTCAAGTAGATATCGTTGATCACTTCAGAGCCGCCAAGTGGCGTCACCAGGTATACCGTGCGGATGGCGTGCTGCGCGACGATCTCGTCGAGCTTGGAGATATGCCCAAGCACGGGCGGCCCCTGCTGCCCCTCGGCCCGCTGCGCGGCGTCGGCTTCGTCGAACAACACACAACCCACCACCCGCTCGCCGAACCAGGGGTTGTTGCTGATCTTGCGATAAAGGAAATCGGCCAGTTCACCGTTGCCGATGATCAACGCGTTTTCCATGCGGTACGCATGGGCCATGAAGCGCTTCTGCACTTCGCGTACGGCAATGTGCAGGAACAGCTGGACGAAATAGCCGATGACGAACAACTCCCCGACCAGCAGCCGCGAATACGATTCGCTCTGTTTGGTAAGAAACGCCATCACCACCAGGAAGCAGAAGGTCGCCGACCAGGCCTTGAACAGCCTGAATGCCTTGACCGTCAAGCCGACGTTGGTGCGGTAGATGGCGTAGTGGTCGTAGATGACCGCCAACGCGCCGATCAGCAACAGCAGCATGATCACGTAGTCGGAAGTGATGTAGCCGAACTGTTCGTAGATCAGGTACCAGGCGACACCGGTCACCGCAATACCGTCAAGGCCCGCCTGCACCGCGTTGCTGACGTTGCTTCTGCGCTGGAGTACGGGACGACTGCTTCTGGGTTCCAAAACCATTGTCAGGCCTCATCAATGTGAGCGATCAATGTGAGCGTGGCGAACACCCTTCCATCAGGCTGAACACGATACGTAATCAACGGCTGCAATTGCCCGGGCCACCCAGGGTATCGGCATGGCCACTGGCGATAGCGCTCGCACCCCGGCAAGCCTGCCGGGGTTGTATTTCACTGCTGTGATTGAGGTGCCACGGATGGCGTGAACGCGAGCGCGCATTATCGATCCCTGCATGCGGCAAGACCCCCTGATTCAAGAGCTCGCCTGAGCGTCCGGCCACCAGGATGGCGTTCATTCAGGGGCTGATGCTGCATTTCGCCTGTTTATTGTTTTTGCTGTCTGGCGGCGACTGATATCACTGTAGCAGTACTGCGCCATCGCTGCGGCGCGCGCCAGTATTCAGACGGGTCAGGGCTCGCTGCCCGGCACACCTGAACCGGCTGTGCCACGCGCCTTGCCGCTGGCCAGGGTGCGCAACACAAACAAGGGGTTACCCAGCACATAACGGCCAAACAAACGCCTGGGCTCCTTCAGCAAGCGGTACAGCCACTCCATGCCCAGTCGTCGTACCCAGGCTGGGGCCCGCTCCACCCCTCCCCCCAGAAAGTCCAGGATTGCCCCGCCGCACACGATCAGGCATGGCCCGGCAACGGCCACCAGACGGGCTGCAACCAGCTCCTGCCTGGGCATGCCCATACCCAGCACGATCAACTCGGGTTGCAGTTCGCGGGCCAGCCGCAGATAGGTCTCCACGTCGGCGAAGCCATCGTGCACCGACACCGGCCGCACCCCGAAGCGGGCTTCGCAGTGCTGCGCCGCCTGGGCCAGGGCAGGCTCCCGGGTGCCCCACAGGGCTACCCGTCGACCTTTGCAAGCCGCCAGCACTCGGGGGATGAAATCGGTGCCGTTCATGTTCAATCCTGGCGCAAGGCCCAGACGGCGGTACAGCAGCCCCATGCCCGAACCGTCGCGCAGCAACACGTCTGCGGCCATCAGCGCCTTGTAGAACTCAGCATTGCCCGCCATCAGGTTCATGGCGTGGGCATTGACGAAACCCAGCACGGTGGGTGCTTGCGGTGCCGACAAGGCGTCGAGCAGCCGTTGCTCATCAGCCGCGTCAGCCACCACCTGCAGTTTGTCGACGACAGTGGCCCAGCGCCGTTGCCATGTACGATCCGTCATCAGCTGTCATCCCGTTTTGAACGTACCCATTCCACCTGGCGTCGCACCAGAAACCCCAAGTACAGGGGGATTTTCTTCGCCGCGTAACAAGGCGCATACAACAACACCGAAAAGGGCATCTGCTCGCGGCAGAAGCGCAGCCAGGCCAGCAGCACCGCGCTACCCAGCAGGACCATGGCCAGCGTGGCCAGCAATGCCGGCAACAACATGCCGAACAGCGCATACGCCAACCAGGTAATGCCCAGCAATGCCATCAATGTCAGCACCAGCAGGGCCAGCGGCGGTACCAGCAGATCCATGGCCATGGCCAGCAGGCGCCCGTTGCGCCGAGTCAACGCGCTCAGCAGCAGCCGAGGGGCGTCGGCAAGCAGTACGCCGAGGTGGCCGTGTTCCCAGCGAGTGCGCTGTATTGCCAGGCCTTCGTCACTGCTCGGAAACTGGCTGTAGACCTGCGCCTGCGGGCAGAACAGCGGTGGTTTGCCGTTGCGACACAGGTCCAGCCCCATCTTCAGGTCTTCGACGAGGTGACCGTGGGCCAGGTCGATCAATGCAAGGTCGCGCCACTGCAGCGCCATGCCCGAGCCCATCATTTGGCAAGGCAGGCCCAACCACGCCCAACCGCGCGGGCGCACCAGGTTCTTCACCCGCCAGGCAAACTCGGCGATCTGTACCTTCAGCCCGGCACCTGCAGGCGCATGCATCAGGTAGAGGGCTTGCACGGGCCGCGCAGTCTCGCTGCAGCAACGCGTCAACCGCTCGATAGCGCCCGCGTCCGCCAGGCAGTCGGCGTCGATGATGATCAGCACCTGCGGTGGGTCGTCCGCCAGGTGGCGCACACCGAAATCCAGTGCGTAGCCCTTGCCCCGCAATCGGTCATCCTGGCGCTCGACCACTTGCGCGCCCGCCTGCCGGGCAAGCGTGGCGGTGTCATCGCTGCAGTTGTCCGCCACCACCAGCAGGCGGTCACCTGCGGCCAGTTGCGGGGTGATGCTGGCGAGGGTGGCAGCAATGACCGAGGCCTCGTCGTGCGCCGGCACCAGCACCGCTACCCGTGCCCGCTTGCCGGTGGCCATGGGCAGCGGCCGGGCGGGCAGGCAGCCCAGCAGCACCTGGACGAACAGTACCAGCACCGGTAACAGGATCAGCAGCGTCGCGGTGCCCAACAGCCAGCTCAGTAGGATGATCATGCGGATGCCTTGAAGTAGCTGGCCAACCGGGCCGCTTCGGTATCGATGTCATGGCGTTGCAGCACGCGCTGATACGCCGCCTCCCCCATGCGCTGCAGCACTTGCGCAGGTTGCGCCAGGCAATCGGCCATGGCCGTGGCCAGTTCCTCCACGGCCCCCGCCGGGAACAGCCAGCCGTTCTCGCCTGGGGTTACCAGCTCGGGGATACCCGCCACATAGGTGGTCAGCACCGGGCGGCGCAAGGCCATGGCTTCCATGATCACCACCGGCAAGCCCTCGGCGAAGCTTGGCAAGACCAGCGCGCGGGCGGCGAGGATCTCCTCGCGTACCTGTGCGCTGCTGATCCAGCCGGTGATACGCACCTGCGCCTGCAGGCCGTGCCGGGCGATCAGGGTTTCCAACTGCTCGCGCATTTCACCGTCCCCCGCCAGCACCAGCTCGAACTCCACCGCCTGCGCCGCCAGCAGCCGTGCGGCCTCAAGCAACAGCAACTGGCCTTTCTGCTCGCACAACCGGCCAACACACACCAGCCGCGGCGCGCTGGGTACAGCCACGGCGGGCACATCATGGAAGCTGCGCTCCAGGCCACAGTGCACCACCTTGACCTTGCCCCAGTGCTCGTGCGCCACCCAGCGGAACAGCTGGCTGCGCCCGTAGGAGCTGACCGCCGCGACGAATGCGGCGCGCCGCACCTTCTCGCCCATATGCAGGAACTGCGGCTTGTCGAACTCCTCGGGGCCATGCACGGTAAAGCTGTAGGCCGGCCCGCCCAAGGCGCGGGCCAGCATCACCACTTCGGTCGAGTTGGTGCCGAAATGCGCATGCACATGCACCGCGCCCGACGCCTGCAGCCACTGCAGCACACGGCATGCCTCGGCCAGGTAGATCAAGTGGTAGGGCCATGCCCGGTCCGCCCGCCGGCCCAGGCGCAGGGCCAGCCACAGGCTTGCGAAAAAGCGCCCGGGCTGGTGGCGCAACACCTGCAGCGCGGGCTTGAGCAGCGCTTTCACGCCGCCTTGCAGTACGTACTGGGTCTTGCCCTGCTCGCGCACATCCTCGTCGTCCTGCAGTTCGGCATCCCAGCCACGCAAGGCAATGCGCTGAATCTCGAAACCCTGGCGCTCCAACGCGAGGATTTCACGGCGAATGAAACTGTGGCTGACCTTGGGGTACTGATTGATGAAATAAGCAATGCGCATAGGAATCCGAGTCCATACCCGCGTGATGAATGAGCTGGGCCGCCCCCGGCGGCATCCGGCCTCCTACTTCAGGCTTTTCATGGCTGACGGCGCAGGGTCTGCCGTGGCATTGCCCGCGATGACGTCCGCATAGATGCCCTGGAGTTCCAGGGCCTGATCGCTGCACAGCGTGATGCTGCCCTTGAAAGCGTTGTGTGGGTGCGCAAAGCGCTCCGGGTGCTCAAGCGCATCGGCCAGAGCCTCGCGCAGATACCGTGGGTCGGAGCTCAACGGGATGATGGTGCCGTTGACGCCGTCGACGATGTCCTCGACCGTGCCCCCCGCGTCGGTGCTGATCACCCAGACGTCGCGCACCAGCGCTTCGCGCACGGCGAGGCCGAAGGTCTCTTTCCACTGGGTCGGGAACAGCAGCACGTCGATGCCGGAAAAGAACGCGTCGATGTCGTCCTGGGTGTAGCCGGGGATGATGCTGACGCTGCCCGGGATCTTCACGCTGTGCCGGTTGAACGAGCGGAAACCCAGGTGCAGCAGGTTGTCGACCACCTTGAGTTCGTAGTCCGAGCGGGGTAGCCCGGCAAAAGCCTGGGTGATCAGGTTGATGCCCTTGATCGCGGTGTTGCCGCCTACGAAACCGAAGCGCAGCAATGCCCCCGGCTGCTTGTGGTAGCCCGCGCCGGGGGCGAGGATGCCGTTGCGGTTGATGCGGATCTTCGCCGCATCGAAGCCATTGGCCACGTACAGGTCGCGGGCGAAGCGGCTTGGCGCCAGCAGCAGGCTGGCCTTGCGCAGGGTGGCGGCCAGGGTCTGCTGACGGTAGGCGTTCAGCGGCGCATCCTCGACACAGGCGGCACACACATCGGCGCGAATACGCGTTTGCCCGCAGTATTGCCCCTGGCCGTTGATCATGAACTGGCGCCCGCAGATCCACCATGCATCATGCAAGGTCACCACGAAGGGTATGCCCGCCCGCGCACAGCTTTCGGCCAGCAGCGCACCCAGCCCCTGGATAGAATGCAGGTGCACAAGATCCGGTGCGACGCGCTCTAGCACAGCGTCGAACAGCGGCAGGGTTGCGCGGTTTTCGAAGTCCTCAAGGGCCGAACGCTGGTCTGGCAGGCCGATGCCAAGCACCGTAGCCTGCTGCGCCTGGTACCTGAACAGGCTGTAGGGGGGCGTGTCGGTCGGCGGTAGCGAGGTGAACACGAATTGCTGCCAGGGCGAAGTGGCCGCCAGCAGCCGAGCCATCTGTTCGGCAACAACCGTGGCGCCACCGAAACTCCTGGGGGCGAAGAAGATGTTCGCCGATAGCACCCTGCGTGGGCGAACGCCGGGCGGGGCCGGGAAAACCTGGCCCAGTTGCTGGCTGCTCTCGACCACCGTGACTTGCCGGGCCCCCGCCTCTTGCATCGCCGCCGCCAGTGCCGCACTCGATGCAATCGCGCACTCGCACGCCAATAGCGCCTGTCGGTGCAGGGCCACGGCCGCCATCAGTTTGCCCACGTCGGTGTCGCGCAAGCCGTTCAGGTCGTTACCCTGGCGATACGCCTGCGGGTCGAAGATCAGCTCGTCGATATCCCAGCAAGAGGTGACCTTGAGGCGGCTGGCTTCTTCGAGCAGCTTCGACAACTGCGCGCAGTAAGGCAAGCGGTGCAGGATGACTGCCGCGCAGGTTTGCAGGGCATCCAGGCAGGCTTGTGGATTACGCCAGTCCACCACCGTGCAGGTGTAGCCAAGCTCGGCCAGCATTTGCCGCAGTTGCGCAGGGCGGCCATCGAGCGCTTGCGCCGTGTCAGCCTCGCAAATCAACAGGACATGCCCGGGGAACAGCGTGCTGGCCGCCACGCCCGGGGCGTCCAGGGGCAGGTCGTGACGCTGTTCTGCGGGTGGTTTCCAAAGCAGCGCCGGGCCATGGCGCAACAGCTCCCGCCAGGCCTTTCTCAGGGTCGGATACAGCCCGGCCTTGCGTATATACGCCACGAAACGCTGGTCGGCCCGGGGCTCGCGCAGGGCCTGACGGAACACCCCCGCAGCCTTTGCCAACCACGAATGCGCGGCTGTCGGCGCACTGGCCTCCTGCAACACCAGGGCATAGCCCAGCCGTTGCCGATGTACCTGCAGCGGGTCCGCGCCGGCCGCCAGCGCCGCTTCGAGTTGCACGAACAACGCCTCGAGCAAAGCCTGGCGCCTGCGGTACATGGCGCGTTTCTTCGGCGCGATATCCTCTGGCGCACGTTGCGCCGCCGCCAGCGGGAGGTTGAAGAAGTCTTCGCGCTCGCTGGGCACTGCGCCATGCTCCAGCCAGATGGCGTCGTAGTTGGCGGCCAGGTCCTGGGACTTTTCGGCGCCAAAGTAAGGATGCCGATGATGCCGGTAGGCGTCGCCCACCGCATACAGGCCGTCAGCCCCGACTGCCCTGGCCAGGCATTTGAGCGCCTCGAGCAGCAGGCTGCGCGGGCGCAGCCCTTCGAAGTCCTTGGTCAGGTCACGGTAGATGGCCAGCGAGCGCTCGCTGTCGATACCTTTGTGGATCCCCTGCACCGCGCCGATGAACAGGCACAGGCCTGCCGCCGTGCGCTGCAGGGTGAAAGCCAGTGACGCCACGCGCAGGTCGCCCTGGAACAGGTTCAGCACCAATTCGCCTTCGCGCTTGAACCAGATCGGCCGGTCCAGCACCAGGGTGCAGTCGGCAGAAATGCCTGACAGATCGCACAGTGTCCGGCGCTCGTCCCGGCCCAGCAGCAACAGGGTCGGGAACTGCGTCGTCACCAGCTGGTAGTGCGAAGCCACGGCGTCGAGGCGTTCACGCACCGACCAGTACTTGCTGATATAGGGCCACTGCACCATGCCGATGCAATCGACACCAAGCCTGTCGAAGCCTTCCTTGCCCAGCGCAGCTTCCATGTGCCGCAGGAACGGCCGCAGGTCCGTCCACTGGGTGATGATCAGCACCAGCAATTTGAACTTGTTGTTCAACGCCCGCAATGAATAGCCGGGTTGCAAAGTGAGCACACTCTTGAGTAACGATCTGAACGCCATGGGCCTCTCACTTGTACTCGATCAACACCGTCTTGCCGGCCGTGAGCCGGTTCAACAGAAACCGCACCTGCCCGACCATCTCCGGGAACTTCCCCAGCACCAGGAACACTGCCTGCAGCCAGTTCTCGCGAACCGAGCGGCCGCCACGGCGCGCCAGGCGCATGGCCTGCAACGGGTAGAGCAGCAACAGCAGCAACCCCCAGCCCCCCAGCAGTGCCCACGCAGCCACGATCACCAGCGGTATGCCCAGCCCCCAGAGCCAGGCACGACGCGACTCACGCTGCCAATGCCGCTCAGGCGGCGCGCCATGCAGGAAGGCGCCCTCGGCGAACGCATAGCCTGCGCGCAGGCTGCGCCGCCACCACTGGCTGAAACGGGTCATGGCGGCATCGTGCAGGGTCATTTCGGCGGGCAGGCGCCAGATCTTCCAGCCGCGACCGCGCAGGCGAATACAGAGTTCGGGCTCTTCCCCGGCGATCAGCCCCGCGCGAAAGCCGCCCACGGCCCTGAACGCCTCGGCACGCATCAACGCATCCCCGCCACAGGCCCGGGCCTCGCCCACCGGTGTGTCCCATTCCAGATCGCACAGCAGGTTGTAGACCGAATGCTGCGGGAAGCGCTCGCGGCGCCGACCGCACACCACCGCCACTTCCGGCCGTGCATCGAGAAATTCGCAGGCCTGCTGCAGCCAGCCGTCCATGACTTCGCAATCACCGTCGACGAACTGCACGTAGCCTAGTGTCGGCAACAAAGATTGCAGGCAGGCGAAGCCTTCGTTACGTGCCCGTGCGGCGGTAAAGGGCCGGGTCATGTCCAGCGCCAGCACCTCGACGCCCAGCCCTTGGGCCAAGGCCTGCGAGCCATCGGTCGAGCCCGAGTCGACATACACCACCTGCTGCGCGCAACCGGCCAGTGACGCCAGGCAGCGCTGCAGGCGCTGGCCTTCGTTACGGCCGATCACTACAACGCCAATCCCTGTCAGCATGGCGCCCTCCTGTTGGCGCTGGGCAGTGTTGCCTGCCTCATGAACACGGCACTGCTTCGGCGGGCTTGCGCGCCTTGACGGTCGCAGGCACACCCACCGCCAGGCAGTCGTCCGGCACGTCTACCAGCACCACGGCGTTGGAGCCGATCACTACGTTGTTGCCAATGCGGATGTTGCCCAGCACCTTGGCGCCGGCGCCGATATCGACGTTGTTGCCGAACACCGGCGCGGTCGGTTCGCTGACATTCTTCAGCCCCACCACCACGCCGTTGCGGATCCGGCAATCGTCGCCGAAACGCGCATAGCCGCTGATGATGATGCCGCCGAAGTGGTCGATGACGAAGTTGCGGCCGATCTGCACCTCACAGGGCAGCTCGACGCCGGTCAGTATCTGCACCCACTTGAACAGCACTTTGTAGACCAGCGACAGCGGCTTGCGCAGCAAGGCCGGGCGCACCCCGTAGCGCCAGCGCCCGAAGCGATAGACCAGCAACACCCAGAAGCCCTGGGCGCCCCAGTCACCGCCATGGGCCCGCAGATCGGCACGAATATTCTCGAACATGGCGTCACCTACCGTGTGGGTTGGCTTGCAAAACGGGTGTCGAACAACAGCGCCCAGGTGGCCCGGCAATGCCGCCAGCAAGCCGTGATGGCTGCCCGCCCCCGCCCCTTCAACAAAGCCTTCAGGGCCAGCACCAGATCGCCGAGGGTCACCAGCGCCATATGCAGGGCCAACCCTGCCAACCCATGGTGCTTGCGGAAATACAGCAGTTCGCTTTCGATCTGGTAGGCCGATATCTGGCGGCTGGCCGCCTCAAGCTCAGCGACGGACTTTGAGCTTTCGCCGCCGATGTGCACCACCGTGGTGTGGGGATAGAACACCACCTTCCAGCCGGCCTCTTTGACCCGTTTGCAGTGGTCGACTTCCTCGTAGTAAAGGAAGTAGCGCGGGTCGAACAGGCCTACCTGGTCGAGCACCTCGCGCCGTACCAAGTAGAAACAGCCGGGCAGCCAGTCGCACTCGCGCACCGAGCCGTGGTCCCAGTTCATCTCGTCGACCATCTTCAACCCCGGGAAGAAGCGCCCGAGCCCGGTGCGTGCCACGAACACGTTCAAGGGGGTCGGGAAGTAGCGACAACTGGGTTGCAGGTCACCGTCGCGCCCCTCCAGGCGTACGCCCAGCACCCCGCATTCCGGGTGCGCGTCCATGTACTCGAGGGTCTTGTCCAGGGAGTCCCTGGCGACGAACGCATCGGTATTGAGCAGCAATGCGTACTTACCGTTCAGGTGCGCCAGCAGTTGGTTGTTGGCCCGGCCGAAACCGACGTTCTTCTGGTTGCTGACCAGTACGGCCTCGGGGCAGACCTTGGCCAGGCGCTCGACCGAATCGTCGACCGAGGCGTTGTCCACCACCAGGTAACTCGCCAGCTTGTCGCCGTCGGCCTGGCGCAGGGCGTCGAACATCGGCTGGAGCAAGCCGGCGGTGTTGAAGTTGACCACCATCACATCGACAGGTTTGCTAGCCATTGCTGCCATCCCCAAAGAAGTACTGGCCTCGCGCAGCGGCCAGGGTCGGCTCCAATGCCGGATCGTAGGCACCCTGGCGCTGCTTGACCAGGTCTATCCAGGGGTAGGCGGCGCAGCGTTCCTCGACGCGCTGGATCAACGCCTCGGTGGTGCAGATGAACTTCGCCGGATTGCCACCGACCACGGTACCGGGCGGCACATCCTTGGTGACCACGGAGCCGGCGGCAACCACCGAGTCCGGGCCGATGGTCACGCGCGGCATCACGATTGCGCCGTGGCCGATGAAACAGTTGTCGCGGATGTCGATGAAACCGACCGAATCGAGTTGTTTGCCGTAACAGATCTCGATCAGCGCAACCACACCGTCGTGGCCGATCAGCGTGCAGTCCGATAACCCGACGTTGCTGCCAAGGCGCACCAGGCGTGGGTCGGTGACGTTGCACCCGGGGTTGATATGAACGTTGCTGCCGACGGAGTAGAACTGGCCCCAGCGGGTCAGGTAAGCGCCCCAGTCGCGGGCATTCGGATTGCAGAACTTCTTGTAGGTCGCGCCAGCGCGCCCGGTCGAGTTGGCGTAGTTGGCCAATGCTTTGCGTATCCATCCATACATGCTGCTAGCCTCGCAAGTGAAGCGATCCTGGACTGTCCCTGAGGCGAATGCGGTCTCGTTCTTGTTGATGCTGACCGCCTCGCGCTCACTCCCTTACCCACCCTACTGTTGCCCTGACACCACGCAGACTGCTCAGGTGAGCGCCCCGCGCGCCGATTTCAGCCTTTCATCGAGGTGATCCGCCAACCGCAGGGCGAACTGCAACAGCGGCATGGTCGGGTTGGAGGCGCCACCGGTGGCGAAGATGCTGCTGCCGGCGACATAAAGATTGTCGGTGCCGAATACCTTACAGTCGCGGTCGACCACACCGTATTGCGCCGAGGCAGCCATCCGTGTGGTGCCCATATGGTGCGCGTGAGGCTCCATCTTCAGCGGTATCGCGGCGTCGTACACGTACTCGTTCAGCCTGACGAAACCAAGGCCTGTGTCGACGAATTGTTTGGCCAGCTCGCTGCCGATGCACCGGATGGTGTGGCGGTCATTTGCGGTAAGCGCCCAATTGACGTTGGCCTTGGACACACCTAGCTCGTCCTTCTCCTCGAGCAGCGAGAGCCGGCTTTGCGCATTGGGGTACTGTTCGATCATGGTGCTGAGCACCCCTTCGCCCGGGCAGCTGAAATTGGCGATGAAGCTGACCTTGTGGGCAAGGTTCATCTCACAGAGCAGGTTTTCCAGGAAGTGCTTGACCTCGGCGGTCCGGCCGAAGGTGCGCACTTCATCGAGCACCGTGGCCGAGACATTGCCCTTGCCGGCCTTGTATTCGCTGACGAAGGCATCGCTGGTGTAGTACTGGCGCGGCTCGCCAGTCTGGCCGTCCTCGAGGATGAAAGTGCCCATCTCGACGTTGAGGTGCTCCATCAGGCAGCGCCCCACCAGCCCATCCTGAGTGACCACCCCGGCCTTGCGCAGGGACTTGCTGTTGAGCAGTTGCCGGGCGTTCTCCAGTGCCCCCGTCGCCAGGATGAAGTGCTTGGCCACCAGCCGCTGGCGCTGCAGGTCATAGTCGGACACCACCGCTGCCGCCAGGCTTCCTGTGCTCGGCTCGAACTCGAGATCGACGCAGTTGCAGTTGATGAAGACGTCCAGCCCGGCGGTATCGTTGAGCGCTGCGGCGTATTTCTGCGCAAAGCGCGTCGGCGGGCTGAGCAGGAACTTGTCCGGTTCGAAGTCACCGCCCTTGAGCCCGGCATTCTCGGCCTGGAATTGTGCGCCTTGCGGCAGGTCGACAATCTCCATGGCCGCTGCCAGGTAAGGCTCCACTTCGGCATAGGCGATGGGCCAGCCAGGGAGATCGCCTGGGGGCGGGACCGCGAAGTCGGAGGGGGTGAACGGACGGCAACGGCCTGCCCAGTGATTGGACGTGCCGCCAAGGTAGCGCAGGCGGGTTTCATGGGGGTACAGCTCAAGGCCGGTCGAGGTGCACTGGTACAGGGCCTGGGAACGCGGCGAGTAGTCGTGCCCGCCCCCCTCGGCCAGCACCACTTTCCAGCCAGCCTGCGCCAGGCGCAGCGCCAGCGTAATGCCGGCGGGCCCGGCACCGATGATGCAGACGTCATAATCCTCGCGCAGGGTCTTCTGCGCCTGGTAGTCGCGGATCATGCCTGCCCGTCCCGAAAATAGCCCGAAGGCAGGACCCAGCCGTTGATGACCACGAACCCGCCTGGGGCACCGTTGCCGACAGGATCAGCGGGAGGGGTGACGGGCCCTTCGGCCACCGTCTTGCCGAACACCACTGCGCCGATACCCAGCACGGCACAGTTACGCAGGAATACCCTGCGCCCCGACAGCTGCGTGAAAAACACAAGCTTGCCCATGATCCCCAGCCCCCACCATTGTTGTGCCAAAACCAGGTAAACCGCTGTCGCCGACGCCTGGGCACCGCGCGTTGTTGCAAGGGGTTCAAAGCCAGTTGAAGAAACGCGTTGCCAACTCACCGAACAGCGCACCGACGGCGATCATCGGTAACACCATGAGCTCGCGCCGGACACTGAAGATACCGAGCTTGAGATTGACATACACAATCAGTACCAAGGTCGGGAACGTGTGCAGGGCAACCCCCCAGATTGCCCATTGCACGCCACCGATGGCCAGCAACAACGGCAACCCCACCCACAGCGCAACGAGGCGGATGATGTTGTCCATGGCCTGGTACTTGGTCAGCCCCTGGGCGATCCAGATCTGATGCGCCAGGGTGTAGCGCAGCGTAAAGAACGACAGCGACAGAATGCTGAGCATAGTGCCTGCGCCAGCATAGCGCTCGTCGTACATCCAGCCGATCAGCAGTGGGCTGGCGGTGATGAACACGCCACAGGTGAACAGCATGGCCAGGTCCACCAGCAACCTGAAACGGTAATAAAGTGCCCTGAGCCGATCATGGTCACCGGCCCTGGCGGCCTCGCTGAACGCTGGCAGCGCCACCGTGCCGACCAGTTTCAACAAGCCGGTCTGCAGCGAGCCCAGAATCAGCACGGCGATCGAATACACCCCAAGCTCGGCAGCGCTCATGCTGGCGCCGAACCACATGCGGTCGCCGTACATGGCCAGCACGCCTACGATCGAGGACAACAGGATCCAGCGGCCGAACACCACCAGCTCATTGAGTGCGCTGCGGTCCCATTCCAGGCGGTTTTTCGGGCCCTGGAACACCAGGTGGCCCAGCACCGTACCGGTCAGGGCGCCCGCCAGGCCGGCAATCACCAGCGACCAGATGGAACGGGTGAAGTAGCCGATCACCAGCATGACGACCAGCCCGACGATCTGCGATGCCAGTTCCACCAGTACCACGCGCTTCTGCTGGAAAGTGCGCACCGCCACATCTATGTTGGTTGACTGGAAACCGTAGATCACCGCCGAAATACCGGTCACCGCCAGCACCAGTGGCAGCTCGGGCGCAGCATAGGTGGAGTCTGCCGGCCACAGGTTGCCCAATTGGGCGAACCAGGCCGCCAGGGCCAGCAGCAGGGTCAGCGCGAAGAGCACGAAACCACGAACGATCTGCACGCTCCAGGCAGTATTGAGAAACAGCGGGTCGTCGCCACGGTGGCTCTGGATGATGTTCTGCCGCAGGCCGACATCGGAGAGCAAGTGCAGGAGTACCGAAACGGTGGTGGCGATGACCATCACCCCGAACATTTCCGGTAACAGCAAACGGGCCATGATCAGGTTGCCGCCCAGGCGCATCACCTGCGACGCGATCAACGACACCAGGTTCCAGGCCCCGGCCCCTAATGCACGCTTGCGAAGACTCACCGATGCAGACACTTCAACAGACGGCATGGCTTCAATCCCTGACTGGATGTCTAAGAAGTCACTATAGTTTCAATTAGCCATGATGCTAGCTGTCCTCTACCAGCGGATAGGTGCCGTTGCCAATGCCTGAACATTTTCGTGCGCTTGTCGTCATTCTGTTCCTCGCCACCGTGGTGTTCGTGCTCGCACGCGGCCCCGCCAGCGACCTGATTCCCGAGCGCGATTTCAAGCGGCGGCGCAACCTGTGGTTCGCCCTGACGCTGCTGGCCTTCGTCTCGTACAGCTTCTGGGTATACGCCGGGGCTGCGGCGGTCATCATGTACCTGGCAGGAAGGCGCGAGCGCAACATCATGGCGCTGTTCTTCATGCTGCTGTTCGTGATGCCCCCCGCCACGGTGCCGATACCCGGCTTCGGGGTGATCAACTACCTGTTCGACCTGAACCACGTGCGCCTGCTGACCTTGTGCGTGTTGCTGCCCGCAGCCCTGGCCCTGCGCAGGCAGGCCGACACGCCTGGCTTCGGGCGCCTCTGGCCTGACCGCCTGCTGGCTGCCAGCATTGTCCTGATAGGCGCGCTGTACCTGCGCGAAACCACCCTCACCGACACCCTGCGCCAGGCGCTGTACCTTTATATAGACGTGTTCCTGCCGTACTACGTGGCCAGCCGTGCCCTGCGCCAGCTCAGCGACTTCAAGGACGCCATGCTGGCCTTCGTGCTGGCCGGCTTCGTCCTGGCGCTGATCGGCGTGGCCGAGTTCGTCCGCCATTGGCTGCTGTACAACGCCCTGCTCGAGGCCATGGGCGTGCAGTGGAGCATGGCCAGCTACCTGAGCCGCGGCGGCTCGCTGCGCGCCAGCGTCACCACCGGCCAGGCCATCGCCCTGGGCTATGTCATCAGCGTTGCGATCGGCCTGTTCCTGTTCGTCCAGGGCTATGTACGCAGCCCCTTGCAGCGTGCCATGGGCGCGCTGTTGCTAGCGGCCGGGCTGGTCGCCCCCCTGTCGCGCGGCCCGTGGATCGGCGCGGCGATCATCGTCGCCGTGTTCATCGCCACCGGCAAGGGCGCGGTCAAGCGCCTCAGCCTGCTGGCCGTCGCCGGCGTGCTGGCCATCCCGCTGCTGACCGTGGTGCCAGGGGGCGAGAAGGTGCTCGACATGCTGCCGTTCATCGGCAACCTGGAAAAAGAGAACATCACCTACCGCGAGCGCCTGCTGGACAACTCATGGATCGTCATCCAGCGCAACCCGTTGTTCGGCTCGTTCGATTTTCGCAATACCCCGGAAATGCAGTCGATGATCCAGGGCGACGGCATCATCGACATCGTCAACACCTACCTCAACCTTGCGCTAAGGGTTGGCCTGGTGGGCCTGGGGCTGTTCGTGGCGTTCTTCGTCTGCGTGCTGCGGGGGGTTCGCAAGGCCATGCTGGCATTCCCGGACAAGGATGACGAACAACGCCAACTGGGGCGGGCGCTGCTGGCCACCCTGGTGGGCATCCTGGTGATCATCTTCACCGTCAGCAGCATCACGGTGATCCCCGTGGTGTACTGGTCCGTTGCCGGGCTGAGCGTGGCCTACATGCAGATGGTCCGCAGGCTTCGTGCAACCCAGCCCGCAACCATTGCCCAACGTGGCCTCCAACCCAGGTAACGACAATGAAGTCATCTGCACTGCGCCCGTTGCTGCGGGTTTCGCTCCTTGCTGGCCTGATGATTCTGCCGTTTGCAGCACAGGCTGCGGCCTGGACTGTGAAGGTGGAGGAACAAAACGGCTTGCCGACCGTGACCCGCGGCGGAGGGCCGGCGATGATCGCCAAGTTCGATTTCTGGGGCGCTGACTGGGACTGGACCGGTTTCTACGCCGCGCTCAAGGTCAACGCGCCCTACAACTACACCCTGGAGGGCAAGAACAAGGACCTGGACTTCGACCTCAAGGCGGACATCAGCAAGCCCGGCGAACACACCCTGGCCTGGAACTTCGACCTGGATGCCCATAGCCGAAAGACCAAGGTGATGGGCGGTGGCATTGTCTTCCAGTTCGACCCGGCACTGGTCGCCGGGGAGATGGGCGCCCCGCAACTGTTGCCCGGCAATCGCGGCTGGTCATGGGGCAATGATGCGCAGGGGCGTCGGCTGGAGATGCGCTTCGAGCCGGCGTTGGCCAGGGTGTACTTCGAACGCGGCAACCCCAGCGAAATCCGGGCGTTCTTCTACAGCGAGGCGATCGAGCCCGGTCGCCAGCAGGTCAAGGCGCAACTGCAGGTGAGTGGCGACATCGCCATCGGCCCGACGCCCACCGAGCGTTTCGGCATGGCCGACCCTGCCAGCTGGCCCGACGACCAACTGGACTGGCGCAAGTCACCGGTCGACCTGTCGTTTCTCAACGCACCGGAAATACCGGCGGGCAAGCGTGGCTTCGTCAAGGCTGTAGGCGAGCAGTTGCAGTTTGCCGATGGTACGCCGGCGCGCTTCTGGGGCACCAACCTGACGGCCTACGCCTTGTTCGGCACCCCGGACGAGGAGATCAAGGTGCAGGCCGAGCGCCTCTCGGCCCTGGGCTTCAACCTGGTGCGCCTGCATCATCACGACTCGCCCTGGGTCAGCCCGAACATCTTCGGCGACATGACCACCCTGCGCGACACGCGCCAGCTCAATGCCGAGTCGCAGCGCAAGCTTGACCTGTGGATCAAGAGCCTGAAAGACCAAGGGATCTATGTGTGGCTGGACCTGCACGTGGAGCGCCCGGTCACCCCGGCGGATGACATCTATGGCTTCGATGAGCTGCCCAAGACCCACGGCGCCGCAGGGCTCAAGGGCTACGCCTATGTCAACATCACCTTGCAGCAGGCCATGAAAGGTTTCGCCGAGCAGTACCTGACCCATGTCAACCCGTATACCGGCCTGGCCTACAAGGACGACCCGGCGGTCGCCGCGGTGCTGATCACCAACGAGAACGACATCACCCAGCACTTCGGCAATGCCCTGTTGAAAGACAAGAACGTGCCCAGGCACTACAAGTTGTTCGAGGACCAGGCCAAGGCCTTCGCCCAGCGCCAACACCTGAATGTCGACGAAATCCAGATGACCTGGCTGCCAGGCCCATCGAAGCTGTTCCTCAACGACCTGGAACACCGCTTCGACCTCGACATGATCCAGCACCTGCGCGGGCTTGGCGTAAAGGTGCCGATCGTCACCACCAGCACCTGGGGTGGCAATGGCCTGAGCGCGCTGCCGGCGCTGACCACGGGTGATGTGATCGACGCCCACAGCTATGGCGGCGGCGGGCAGCTGGAGCGCAACCCGTTGACCAGCGACGGCATGCTCGACTGGCTGGCGGCGGCCCAGGTGGTCGGCAAGCCCATGACGGTGACCGAATGGAACGCCGAGCCCTTCCCCACCCCCGATCGCCACTCATTGCCGCTGTACATCGCCGGGACCGCCAGCCACCAAGGCTGGGACGGGCTGATGCAGTACGCCTACAGCCAGCAGAAATTCATCGAAGGTTGGCGCACCGCCGACAACTGGCACGCCTACAACGACCCGGCGCTGCTTGCCACCCTCCCCGCCGCTGCCCTGCTCTACCGACGCGGGGATGTGCGCAAGGCCACCACCCGCTACGTGTTCGCACCCACGCCCGAGACTCTCTATAACCGTGCCATCAGCCCCAACAGCTCGGCCCTGCTGCGCACGGCCTGGGAGAAAGGCCGGCTGCAGATCGCCATGCCTGCCACACCCCAGCTGCCGTGGTTGCAGCCCAGCGTGATCCCGGCTGATGCGAAAGTGCTGCATGACCCAGACCAGTCGCTGTTGCTCGCCACCGCCAGCGAGTCCACCAGCGACACCGGCGAGCTCAGGCGCAACTGGCAAAAAGGGCTATACACCATCGATACCGCCCTGACCCAGGTCGCCACCGGTTGGCTGGGTGGCCAGTCAATCCAACTGAGCAACATCCAGGCCCAGTTACAGACCCCCTATGCCAGCGTTGCGGTGCAAAGCCTCGATGCCAAGCCATTGAGTCAGTCGCGGGCGTTGCTGATCTCGCTGGGCACCCGCGCGGTGCCCCGCGAGGATGACAAGACACCCTTCCATGTCGAACCCCTCGCCGGCACCCTCAGCGTAAAGGCTTTGCCGGGCTTGAAACTGTTCGCGCGCAATGCCGATGGGGAAGAAACGCAGTTGCCGGCGGACTACCAAAATGGGCGCTACAACATCCGCTTCGATGGCCAACGCATGTCCAATTGGCTGTTCCTCAAATAGCCATCTAGAGTCTGCAAAGGCCTGTTGCGGCAACCGGCGCGCCCGGTTGCCGTAAGGGACGTCCGTACGGGCAGCAGCTTCCAGGAGGTTTGCATGAAGTTCTTGGTGGTCGGTGGTGCAGGCTACATCGGTTCGCACATGGTCAAGCACTTGCTGGCCGAGGGGCATGACGTGGTGGTGGCTGATCTTGCACCCACACGGCCCCAGATCAAATGGGTGGAACTCGACATCGCCGATGCACCTGCACTGGATGCCCTGTTCGCCGAATATAGCTTCGATGCGGTGTTCCATTTCGCCTCGTTCATCCAGGTGGGCGAGTCGGTCACAGAGCCTGGCAGGTATTACCAGAACAATGTGGCGGCGACCCTGGTGCTGTTGCAGGCCATGGTTCGCGCCGGGGTAAGGCGGCTGATCTTCTCTTCCACCGCCGCTGTTTATGGCGACCCGCAGTATGTCCCGATCGACGAGCAACACCCCAAGGCGCCGATCAACCCTTATGGCTGCAGCAAATGGATGGTGGAACAGGTGCTCCAGGACTTCGACCGCGCCTACGGGTTACGCTCGGTGTGCCTGCGTTACTTCAATGCCGCCGGGGCGGACCCCGAAGGTGAATGTGGCGAACGCCACGAGCCGGAAACCCACCTGATCCCGCTGATCCTGCAAGCGGCCTCGGGGCGTCGCCCCGCCATCACCGTGTTCGGCCGCGACTACGACACCCCGGACGGCACCTGCATTCGCGACTATATCCACGTGGCCGACCTGGCCTCGGCCCATGCGCTGGCAGTGGACTACCTGGTTGCCGGTGGCGCCAGCACCGCGCTCAACCTGGGTAACGGCCTCGGCTTCTCCGTGCAGCAGGTGATCGACACCGTACGCGATGTGACGGGGCGTGAGGTCCGCGTCGAGGACGCGCCACGCCGCGCCGGCGACCCGCCGAGGCTGGTGGCCGATGCCGGCAAGGCCAGGCAGTTGCTTGGCTGGCAGCCGGTCTACAGCTCGCTTGACGCAATCGTGCGTCACGCCTGGAACTGGGAAAAAAAATACCCCTGGGCTTGACCCAGGGGTACGTTTCACAACTCACAGCTTTGCTCAGTAATAGTCGCGGGTCTCGGGCTCGGCCTTGTTCAACACGGCGCCGATCATGTTGGCGGTGGCCAGGTGGTACAGGCAGTCTTCGATATCCTTTTTGCTGTTCACGCCATTGGCGACCACCAGCAGCACACAGTCGATCTTCGGCAGCACGGTGATCGCGTCATCCGAGCTGAGCAAAGGCGGCAGGTCGAAGATGCAGATACGCGATTCGTAGCGATCGCGCAGGTCGTTGATCAGGTTGCCCACCTTGGCCGAGGACAACATCTCGGTGGACATCGGGATAGGTTCCCGGGTCGGCAGCACCACGAAACGTGGCAACGTCGGGTTGACCAGCACCTCCTCAAGCCCCGCCTTGTCGGCCAGCAGGTCATTGAGCGCCCGATCCATCGGCAGGCCAAGGGTACTGCCGACCCGCGGCCGGCGCAGGTCGAAATCGACCAGCAGTGCAGTCTTGTTGGTGTGGTGGGCAATGCTCATGGCCAGGTTGATCGCCAGCACCGTCTTGCCCGCTGCGGGCGTCGGCGAGGTGATCGCCAGGGTGCGCCAGCCGTTCTCTTCCATGGTCTGCAGCACCTGGGTGCGCAGCAGGTCGAACGCCCAGTTCATGTTCGAGTTCTTGTTGTAGGCCACGATCCGGTGGCGCTCAAGGTGCTCGGCGCGCAGCGGCACCACCTTGGTTTGCACATAGTCGAACGGGCCAAGCACGTCGGTTCGCTGAACCAGCGGTGCCGGCAGTTTTTCGGTAGGTGGAACCTGATGAAGGCCTTTGCCTATTGCTGGCGTATTCCTGTCCATTGCTGCGCTCCCTAGCCAAACCGCGCCATAGTTTTAAACAGTAGTAGATCCAGCGGCATATAGAACAGATGCACAAGCAGCAGCAGGACCAACGCCATCACCAACGCGCCAATAATCCCCCACGCTCGCCATTTCTTGCGTCGCGCCTGTTCAGCCTGGGTGGAGATGAATGGCACGGCTACCAGCACGCGTCGGCCGAGCACGCTTTCCAGAGCGCCGACACCACGCACCCGCTGATTGAGCAACTCAAGCAGCATCACCAACGCCCCGCCACCGGCAGGTGCGAGCACCAGGCCCAGTGCGACGATTTTCTTGCGGTTGGGCTTTACCGGTTTCTCCGGCATCAGCGGTGGCTCCAGCAACACGAAGCGCTCGGCCTTGTTTTCCTGCTCCAGGCTTTCGGTGATTTTCGCCCCCATTTCCTTGGCGCGGATCTCTTCGTACTTTTTGCGTGCGTTGTCATGGTCACGCATCAGGGTGACCAGGCCGCGCTCGACTTGCGGGGCCTGGAGGATCTCCGCCTCATAACCTTCGATCTTGCTGCCCAACTGGCGCTTCTGCTCGGCCAGCGAGGCAATCCGGTCCTGGGCCGCCACCAGTTTGGCTCGGGCCCGGGCAACATCGAGGCTTACGCCCGAGGCGGCGTTGGCTTTGCTGCCGCTGGCCTGCAGCGCATCGATCTTGCGCTTGATCGCCAGCACATCCGGGTGCGCTGGCGTGTAGCGGGTCAACAGCCGGGCGTACTCTGCCTTGAGGCTGGGCAGGTCCTGCATCTGGTCGGATGCACTCGAACGTGCGCCATCGGTCTTGGTCGCAAGCCCTGCATTCGCCGCCGACAGCTCCAGCTCCATATAGCGCAGCTCTTCCTGGGCGCTTTTGTAGTCGCGATCGACTTCGCGGTACTCCAGCTCCGAGCGCGACAGCATGCTCATGCGCAATGCCTGGTTCTCGGGCAAGGCATTGGCGTTGGCTTGTTTGAAATCGGCGAGCTGGTTCTCCAGGGTGGCCAGCTCGGCGCCGAGCTTGTTGGCTTCCTGGGTGAGGAACTCGGTGGTTTCACTGGCCCGCTCGGTGCGTTGCTTCATGTTCTCGTTGAGGAACAAGGTGACCAGTTCGGTGGCAACTTCCTTGGCCACTTCCGGGCGTTTGTGCTCGAACGAGACGTTGAACGCCACCGTGGTCTCGCCGCGCCCCTTGACGAAGGTGCTGAGGGTGGTGACAAGGATCGCGTTGCGCATCTGGTCGATCTTGTCCGACTCACTGAGCTGGTGGCCCTTGTCGTTGAACAAGCCGTACTTGTCCATGATCTGCAGCAGGTTCTCGCGGGTCATCACGCGCTGGCGAATAACCTCGATGCGCTCATCGGCAAAGCTGTTGTTGTTCGCCGAAACCAGCTCTGGCGAAATCTGCTGGGACTCCACCAGGATGGTGCCGGTCGACTGAAAAGTCGGCGGCACCGTCAAGGCAATTCCGACCGTCACCGCCAGGATGACGATCATGCTTAACCCCAGCAGCAGGGCCCGGTCCTTGATGATGGCGAGGTAATCTTTGACGGACATCTCGTATTCAGTCTTCATGGCGGGCCCACGCTGAAAGTCAAAGGTCAGGGAGTCTGTAGGTCAGGGTCAATCCGATGATCGTAGCCACTGCATCCGGCACTTTGTCCTGCTGACGTTCCTTGTACATCATCGACAGGCGCAGGTCCCAGAACGGCGAGAACTCATGGCTGGCCCAGGCGCTGTAGGTTTGCAGGGTGTTCGGCGTCTGGCCCTTGCTGTCCTGCCAGGACGCTTCAAGGCCCACACGGTTGGTTTCGCTCACGGCATAGCTCCACAGCCCGCGTACCATGTCGAGTTCGGCGAAACCGCCCTCGGCGCTGGCGACGGTACTGCGCTCGGCGCTGAAGCTGGCATCGGCACGCTCACCGTTGTAGTTGAGCGACACCCCGCCCTCGCCACGGCGCCCGCCCCCGGATCCGGAAACCTGGTTGACGCCAGCGTGCACGGTGCCTTCAAGCCGGTCGGTCAGCTGATACTTCACGCCGACTGTCGGGGTATAGCTGTTGGTGGCCCGCGCCGTGTCGGTCTGCTCGGGTTCGTAACGGCGCACCAGCAGGCCGGTGAACACATCGGTGCGGGCGTTCCAGGCGTAGGTCAGGGTCGTGGCGTTGGCATACTCGTCGTAGCCCGTCAGCGTGGTGATGTCATAACGGGCGTGGGAGTAGGTGGTCTGGTTGTCCAGGGTGGTGCGATCGGTGAGGGCGTGGGTCCAGGTGCCCGTCAACAGGGTCATCTTCTGGGTGCCGTCGGTGGTCACCACACCGGTGTCCAGGACGCTGCCGGACAGTGTCGAGCTTTCGACATACTGCGCCTTGAGCCCGAACCGCCCCTTGTCGGTATCGCGTTGCCAGCCAAGACTGACATCGGGGTCTTCACGGTTGCCCATCACATTGGTGTCGGACGAGCGCAGTACATGCACGCCTAGCCCCAGGTTCACCTGGTCGCGGCCGTATGTGCCGACAAGGTTGTAAGTGGGCTCGATGAGTGTGCGCATAACACCCTTCTCGTCAGACGTCAGCAACAGCGGGTTGCTGTCGTACTCGACGGTCGTGGGAACCACGACCGAAGACTGCCAGTTGGCGGCCTGTACCAGGCCGGAAAACGGCATCATCATGATTGCCGTTGCAACGCTTGTTGTTCGAATAATTGGCACTATGCGGTCTTAATATTGAGTCAGACAGATCAGGGAACGACCAGTGTGTCGCCCGCCTGGAGTTGGAAGTTGGTGGACAGGTCACGCCCGGAAACCAGATCCTTGTAACGCACCGGTAGAACCTTTTGTGTCGCGCCCGTACCGCGAATGACCTTGATGGCGCTTTCGTCGGCGAATTTGTCCAGGCCGCCCGACATGCTCAGCGCCTGCAACACGGCGGTGGGGCCTGCCATGGGCACCGGGCCGGGCTTGATCACCTTGCCCTGCACATAGACGAGGTTGCCGGCAGTACCGGTCACCACGACGCTGACATTAGGCTCGGCGAGGTATGCCTTTAACCCGGCGCTGATCTTTTGCGCGGCAGCGGTCGGGTCGAGCCCGGCCACATTGACCCGCCCCGCCAACGGGAAGGTGATGCTGCCATCAGGCAGGACAGTGGTTTCCTGGCGCAGGGTTTCTTCCTGCCAGACCGAGATCATCACCCGGTCGCCAGGGCTCAGCAGATAGGGGGTAGCGGATGGGTCAGCACGGCCGGCACCAGACCACAGCATCAGCACGCACAGCACAGCAGACATTAGACGTACCATGGGGTCCCTCCGGCCTGATGGCCTGCAAAGAGCACTGATTGAGAACAACGCACTACATCTCGCTCTGGTCGCGGCGACAACCACCGCCGCGATGGCCCCGATCATCCTGGAAGCCAGTACCGTCTTGCGCCTGAACGCTGACACCTGAGCGTCAGGCTTGCCGGCTACTGGAATATAGCAATGGTAGGAAAATTGACAAGCTTCTGTAGGATGCCAGGGCCGCCAACAACAGATTTCACCTGTCAATTTACTGGCTTATTACCAAAAAGCATTGAAACTTTTTAGACAACTACAGAGGGCGCACACAACTCATTGACACACTTCAAATTTTACTTCTGTTGGCAACAGCTACAAAACCGATTACCGCAAATGCGAACAGCCAACCCGCCGTCGCCAAAGGAATAACGCTGGCATGGCTCATATAGGAATCGGCTGCCCGTGCGGCGCCGCTCAAAAGGACCAACAGGAAAATCGATTTGATGAAGAGTGTCGAGCGCATAATCCCCTCCTGCACAAGAGGATGAACGTTATTGTTGGGGAACAAAGATTGTATCGCTGTTGAATTTGAGCTTATGGGCACAATGATATTACGTCAACGATCCGACACCATAATAAATCTCAATCGAAGTCCTCTGTGCATGTCAATTTCTCGCCAGATGAAATATGCAGAGATTTGGCATTGATACAGGCCGGGCGAATGGCTGCGAAAGGTGTTTAACTTCGGCTATTTTCGGATTATCACAAGAGCGTATGAAGGGCCCATCAAGTCCCTGAGGCGACCAGGTAGCGGCTAAGGTGTTTCATCGATGAGAAGCCTAATGCTAATGGTTCGGCTTACAGTCAAAACATCAACGCCCCCGCTTGCATAACCACCGGCATCAGCGCAGGGCCATGCTCACAATGGCATCAAGTCCAGCGTGCGCTCCACTTCTGCAACATCGATCCGAAAGCCATCACCTTCCGGCACCCCGACCACAAAGCCGAAATGCTGGTGATCACGATCGGTCAGGTACTTGTAGTAACTGACAAACCGGTTTGGCGGCTGCAAGGTCAGCACACAACCACCTGGCTGCAGCACGTTGACGCCATGCACCAGCTGGCTGCCCTCGACGCCGATCACCACCTGCGCCCCCGCGCAGGCGGCGACGATACTCGGCACATCGGCCCGGAGCGGGTCGATGATGCGAAAGCCTCGGGTCTTGGCCAGGTGCTCGGCAACCGCGATTTCATTGCGCAACAAGCGCAAATCGCCATCGCCGCCACGCAAGATGAACACCCCCGGGTGGGGCGCTGCATCCACATGTGCCAGCAGTTTCTGGCCCATCGCGCGGTAGCGGGCATGCCGGCTGCGGTTGTTGCAGTGGTCGTCGAACAACACCAGTTCGCGGAAAAACGCACTGTGCAGGCGCAGCGGTCGCATATCCAGCCAGTCTTCATAGGCCGGGGCCTGGGTGAACAGCGGGAATCGCGCCGACGGCGCGGTGGTCACAGGCACCCCCTCGTCACAGGCCAGGGCATACGTGACGCAGTCTTCCATCAGCCAGGTACCAAACCACGAATTGCCGTTCTGCGTGCAGTAAACGGCGCCGCGCTCGATCTCGTGGTCCACGCTGATCCGTGGGAAGGTGCTGGGTTTTCGCGATAACCAATGGCTGGCATTGCCCTTGTAGAGCGCGCCGTCGATCAGCCAGGCGTCCTTGATCAGGTAGCCACGGGTTGCGCCCTGCTCGATGCACACCCCGCCCTCCATAGTCTGTGCGGGATGGACGTAAGGGTAGAAACGCTTGCCCTCCCAGCCGGTCACCCGCTCCAGCTGGCCCGGCAAATAGAAGGCCGCGGGCGATACCGTGGACTCCCCGGGGGCAATGTCCCAGCTTTTGTCCGCAATACTTTTAAGGTCGATGTCCGGTTTGCGCCCAAGGCGCTTTCTGGCCATGTTCTTGTACGCGGCCAACGTCCAGGTGTTATGTCGGGTAGGCGGTGCGCTGAAATTCGAAATACCACTTCCCATGATGTCCCCCTGCTTGAGCACAGCGTCACTGGTTTGGCGCAACATGCGCTCGAAATCCTGAACCTTAGCTGGACACGACCCGCTCCATGGTCGGCGGTATCGGCACGCTGGCGTAACGGCTGCGCAGGTTTTCCAGAAACTGCTCACCCGCGCCTTTTGCGCCATACAGGTAGATCTTGTGCAGGCCGCCGAACACCATTTCATGGTACCGACTGGCGACTTCCTCATCGCTTGGCCCATCGGGCACACCCAGGTGCAGCGTCAGCTTGTTGCCTTCGACGGCAAACAAGGGTGTGTCCCAGAGAAACTGGGCAACCCCCGCCTTGGGCAGCCGGACAAACATGTACGCGTGGTTGTTCAAGCCATCGATATCCCCACCGCGCCGTCTTTTCCATTTCAGCAGCCCGTCATCCGGCCGCGCCACGCACAGGCCGATGTCGTAATAGTCGTAGCCCTGCTCCAGGGCCCATTCGAGGGCCATGTAGGTGGTGATCGAGTTGACCTCACGCAGGCGTTTCGCATCCGCGAACACCGCTTCGCAGTAACCGAAGCGCAGGGTGCTCCAGTAACGTTTGCCGCCACGGGTGATCTCGCACCCCAGGTGGCAGGCAACCACCTCGCCCTCCAGCATGATCAGGTCGAGCCGGCCGACCCCCTTGGCCAGGCGGAACACATCGTCGGTGGGAAACTGCGCGGCATGAATACCCTGCCGTGCCGAGGCGTATGGGCGCAGCAGTTCGCGATCGGCCATGGCGATTTCGTCATCATCCAGGGTCTGGCGCATCTGATAGAGCGGCCGGTTCTTGCGGATGCTGCGGCGCAGCTCGCTGTCGTAACGCGCGGTGATCTCCTCCAGCGGGCGCCCTAACGGCACCACGGCGCTCAGGTAATGCGGTACGTTCAAGGCGCCTGTGGTCGGCATCTCACTCACCACCACCACGTGCCCCGATGCTGCAGGCAGCACGGGCTCGTTGGCGGCGGGGGCATTGCCCTGCCCCTTGCCGCCGATGAGCAATTTGGCCATCTCCCGGCGCTGCTTGCGACCGATGTACAGAATTTCGTAGGGGCTTTCCTGTTGCAGGCGGAACCTGGCTATTTCCCAGCGCCAGAAACAGGCGCGCCCGAGAAAATCGCGTAACTTGTTTGATACATTCCTGAGTTCATAGCGCATGGAGGGCGATATGAATTTACGGGCAACAGCCGCCAAGTATTGTTTCATCGCGCGTCAACGTCCTTTGCTGTTGTCGAATGTACACACCTGCATAGAACTGCCTAAGTGCTTGAAGCGCCAACCTAACCATCTGATATTCAACACTTAAAAAGTCATTAATCGCACTCACATTTAGAAACAATTAAAGGTGCAAGAAAATCACTTTGCAAGCGGCACATTGATATCAAGACCAGGTATTCCTTGGCGCCAATTTAATATCCAAGCACAGTGTCTTCGGGTCTGCCTGCCTATCGTCCCCATCATTAGCTATCTACCGCACCCGCTGACTCTTTTCGGTGCCTGCTGTTCACTCAATCGAACAGGAGTCACCGCATGCCCTACCCGGATAGCAACCCGCATCAACAGCTGCTCGAACAACAGCTTCCTGGCTGGACTCATCCGCTACCAGCCGAGCATTGGCAATCCCTGCGCGGCGCACTGGAACCCGCCCAAGGCCTACCTGGGGCAGAGGCCGATTGGTTCAACAATGCCGCCCCCGACCTGCGCGAAACCCTGCTCGCCAGCCAGGACCGCCTGGCACGCTCGCAACAGGCCTTGTCCCGCGCCCTCAAGGGGCTGCAGCAAATCAGCGAATTCTGCGAGCCCCTGCTGCAGGCACAACTTGCGCAAGACGGCATGTTCGCACCTGTACGTGACACCCAGCTGCTGCATGTGCAATGCGAGTGGTCCTGGCTCGGCACCCGCTTCCTGTACAGCAGCGAACGGCACAGCCTGCTGCAGGCGGCATTGCTCAATTTTGCCGGCGATGAGTCGTTCGACAGCCACAGTGCCATTGCTGCGGCAACCGACATCAGCGTGCAGCCGATCACCGTCGAAGGTTTCGCGCCCATCGGTTTCGACACCCCGGGCGCTACCTTTCAGATGGCATCCGAGGCCTATCAGGTAAACGCCCTGCCCCTCACGCCCCAGGCCTTTGCCAGCAGTTGCAGGCAACTTGACCTGGGCCAACGTTACCAGGAGCACCTGCAGCACATCTTCGACGGCAGCGACCAGGCACGGTTACGCTCCCTCGCCATGACAGTGCAGCGCGACCGTCTGCGGGTGGCGGCCGATATCGGCTATCTGCGCCACGCCCTCAGCGGCAGCGCCCGCGACGAAGTGGAGCGCCTGCTCAATGGTGAACCCGGCAATTGTTGGACGCTCACGCTGTTCGGCATCCCCTTGCATGAGGTGCTGCTGATCGACGCCGGCAAGGCCGGCCTGCTGCTGTACCTGCCGGGGCACAGCCCGGCATTGCAACTGTGCAAGGATCAGCAATCGGTGGAGGCCACGCTGGCGCAACGGTTGATCGACCCGCAAGCCCGCCAGCGCTTCCTGGCTTACCTGCCACTTGACCAGCGCGCACAGTTCCTCGACCTGCTGCGCCAGAACCTCGACGCCAGCGGCCTCGGCCTCAGTGACCAGACCTGGGTCAGTGCCAGCCCGGCGAACCTGCACCTGACCCTCACCCCGGTGCCTGGCGACGTATTCGGTTTCCTTCAGGATCGCCACCTGGCCCGGCTCAAGGCCGAAGCGCGCCTGCTGGCAGTGCCGACCGCCGATGCCGACGCGCAGGCGCGCAAGCGCCGTCGCGACGAGTGGTTGAGCCTTGGCATGGATGTACTGACCGTAGCCGGCTTTTTTGTCCCCGGGGTCGGCACTCTGCTGCTTGCCGTCATCGCCTGCCAACTGCTGGACGAGACCTACGAGGGCTATGAGGCATGGAGCATCGGCGATCGCCACCTGGCTTTGCGTCACCTCGAGGCCGTCGGGCTCAACCTGGCCTTGATCGGTGGCCTGCATGTGGCCGGCAAGGTGTTGCCGAAGTTGTTCAACAGCCCACTGATGGAAAGCCTCGATCAGGTGCGAGTGGCCGATGGCAGCCGACGGCTGTGGCGCCCGGAGCTCGCCCCTTACCGCAGCCCGATGGCCCTGCCTGAGACGCTGCAAGCCAACGCCAGCGGGCAGTTCGAGCATGACGGCAGGTATTTCATCCGCATCGACGGGCATCTGTATGAACAACGCCTCGACCCACAGTTCAAGCGCTGGCGCATCGTTCACCCGGAGCGCAACGACGCCTATCAGCCGCTGCTTGAGCACAATGGCGACGGCGCCTGGCATGCCGAGCACGAACAGCCCCAGGACTGGGAACTGGTCTACCTGATTCGGCGCTTGGGGCCGGAGTTCACGGGCTTCACTGACGATGAGCTGCGCCGCGCCACGCAGGTGTGCGGCCTGAGCGAAGACGCCCTGCGCCAGGTTCACCTGCGGTCCAGGCCCACCCCGCCGCTGCTGGCCGATACCCTGGCACGCTTGCGTGCCGAGCAGCAGGCCCTGGCCCGGATGGCGCAGGACGCCACCCTCGCCCACGCGCCACTGTTCGAGGGTTACTACAACCCGGCCAGCCCAGCTGACCCACTGGTCGATCAACTGCTGCTCGCCCATCCACGTCTGACCCGGCCGCTGGCCGCACGCCTGGTCGCCAGGCTGGCGGCCAGCGAACGCAGCACCGGTCAACTGCCGACCTGGCTCGACAATGCCGCCCGCCAGGTGGCAAGCGACTTACCCCTCACCCGCGCCCTGGAAGGCGTGTGGTTACCACGCCTGGCCGCAACCGACAGCGAGCGCCTGGTGCTCATGTACGTCGAACGGATGTCCGGCCGCTCGACGCTGCGCCTGGAACTGCGCGCTGGCAGCCCCCAAGGAACAGTGCTGCGCGCCATCGGCGACAGCCAGGCAAGCGAACGCTACACCCTGATCAAGTCCGCCGAGGGGTATGAGGCTTACCGCGGCGAGCGCCCGGTAGCCGGTACGCTCGATCAAGACCTGTGCCGCGCACTGGTCGAGGTTTTTTCCAGCGCCCGGTTACAGGCGTTGGGGCTGCGCATCAAGGGCGCCGAAGGTTTGCGCGAGCAGGTGCTGGCCCAGGATGATCGGCAGGGCCTGGCCAGAAGGCTCTGGGGCGGCGCTCCCGCGCGGTGGCGACAGGGCGGGCTGCGCGGCGGCGATGCAGGCGGCGGCTACTCGCCGCCGTTGCTGCGTGGCGCCACCCGTGGACGCTACCGGCGTCTGTACCCCAGCAGCGATGACCAACAGTTCCATGCCGACCTGTCGCGCTGGCACCGCCAGGGCATTACCCCGGAAATCGCGCTAGGCAGGCTGGAAGCCCGCCTGCAACGCCTGCGCGACGACCTGGCCGAATGGTCGGCCGGCTCACCCCGGCGCCAGCGGGCCGTGCGCCTGATCATCGACGCCTGGCACCGCGACTCACCCAGCCCGATCGCCCCAGGGCAGAACATCCACGCGCTGGACCTGGCGGGCCTCGAACTGACCAACGAGGATATCGCCAGCCTCGCCCTGCCGGATGATTTCGGGCACGTCGAGGAGCTCGAGCTCAGTGGCAACCCGCAGTTGAGCTGGCTGCACCCGGAGTTCCTCGAGCGCTTCCCGCTGCTGGAGCGCCTGCACCTGCGCAATAACCGATTCGCCACCCTGCCAGAGCTGGCCGCGCCACTGCGGCTGATCTCGCTCGACTTGCAAGGCAACCGCATCACCTGGGACGACCTGGCCCAGGCACGCCTGGAGCGCTCGTCAAACCTGCTGCACCTTGATCTCTCCGAGAACCCGCTGCTGCGCGCACCCGACCTCGGCAACCTGCGTGGCCTGCAACTGGTGAGCCTGGACAATACCAGCCTCACGCAATTGCCACACGGGCTGGACAGCCTGCCAACGCCTGCAGAAACAAGCGACGGCATCGGCCTTACGGTACTGGATCTCTCCGACAACCAGTTCACGGCCCTGCCGCAGGGGGTGGTGTTTCCGGAGCACGTCGCCCGTGCGATGGAGCTGGAAAGCGATTGGCTGACGCCGACAGTGCAGGGCCAGATCGATGCGTACTACCAGGCGCATGGCATCGATCTGCTGGTGGCCGACTACCAGTACGAGGAACTTCTCGAGGGCACCAATGCCGCCCAACAGGCGATCTGGCAGCGGCTGCCCATTGCCTACCGACGCGGGCTGCGCGCCGTTCTTGTCAACGATACCTACATGAATGACCCGGATACTGCACGACAGGAACTCTGGCGGCGCCTGCAGCGTATCGACGCCGAGCCGGTGATGCATGACTACGCGATGAGCCAGGCCCCCTGGCGAATACTCGAGCTGCCCATGTAGCGCAACCGGCAGCGGCGACGCTCACTCCCTGGCCGGGCGCCGCCGCTCGCGGTGCTCGGCCAGCCAGTGCTGCAAGGCCGACGCCGGCATCGGCCGGCCAAGCAAGAAGCCCTGCCCCTGGTCGCACCCGGCGTTGCGCAGAAAGTCGTACTGTTCCTGAGTCTCGATCCCTTCGGCAGTAATCCTGAAACCCAGGGCATGCCCCAGGTCGATGATCGCCCGGGCGATAGCCACCGCGTCGTCGTCGCCCGGCAGGTCCTTGATGAAGGCGCGGTCGATCTTCAAATGGTCGATCGGCAGCGCGCGCAGGTAGGCCAGCGACGAATAACCCGTGCCGAAGTCGTCCACCGCAGTGGCCACGCCCATCGCCTGCAACTGCGCCAGCACCGCGCAGGCCTGTTGCTGGCTCTCCATCAGCAGGCTCTCGGTGATCTCCACTTCCAGCAGGTTGGCCGGCAGCCCGTGCAGCTCCAGGGCACAGGCCAGGGCGCTGACATAGTCGCTGCGCTCGATCTGCAGCGCCGCCACGTTGATCGCCAACGGCCCGGGCAGCAGGTCCTGCGCTCGCCACTGCGCCAACTGCGCGCAGGCCAGTTCCAATACCCGCTCGCCCAACGGAATGATCAACCCGGTGCGCTCGGCCAACGGAATGAATTCACCCGGAGACACCAGGCCGTGCTGCGGGTCGCGCCAGCGCAACAACGCCTCGACCCCTTCCAGGCCACCACTGAACAGGTCGAGCTTGGGCTGGTACCACAGCTCGAACTCGTTGTATTCCAGGGCCCGGCGCAAGTTGCGCTCCAGCTCCAGGCGCTGCTGCAGGCGTTCGGTCATGTCCGGGTGGTACGGACGCCAGGCGTTGCGGCCGCTCTCCTTGGCCGCATACATGGCGGTGTCGGCGTGGCGCAGCAGGCTGTCGGCGTCCTCGCCATGCTGCGGGCACCAGGCCAGGCCAATGCTGCCGGTGACCAGGCTGGCATTGCCGTTGAGGTCGAACGGGCGCTGCAGACAACGCAGCACGGCACGGATCTGGTGGCTGACCTGGCCCTGTGTGCCCTGCAGCATGAACACGAACTCGTCGCCGCCCAACCGGCAAACCCGGTCCTGAGTGTCCAGCTCCTGCAGGAAACGCGCGGTGGCCTGCTGCAGCAACAGGTCGCCCATGGGGTGGCCGAGGCTGTCGTTGACCTGCTTGAAGCCGTCGATATCGAGCATCAGCACCGCCAGGCCATGGCCCTGCTCGATGGCCGCACTCAACTGCTGCAGGAACAGCACGCGGTTGGGCAGCCCGGTGATGGTGTCGTAGTGGGCCAGCCGCTCCAGCTGGGCCTGGTATTGACGCAGCTCGCGGTTACGCAGCGCCAGCAGGCGCTGCTTGCGGTTGAGCTGGGCGACGAAAAGGCTGAACAGGCCGGTGGTGGTCAAGGCGAACAGGAACAGCGGCGATGCAAACAGATTGAGCGTCGACCAGCCGCCACGCGGCGCGGCCACCAGTTGCCAGAGACCGCCCGGCACGTCCACGCTGACCTTCACCTGGGGCGCCTCGAACAACTGCGCATCCCCCCAGATCACCTCGCCATCGACGCCCTTGCCATCACTGCCACGCACTGCCAGTTCGAAGCCCGCCTCCGGGCGCAGGCCGGCGGTGAGCAGCAGGCGGTCGATGTCGGCGACGACCGAGAGGTTGCCCCAGTACAACTTCACCCCGCGCTTGCCGGTGACGAAGATCGGCCGCCGGTAGATCAGCCCCCGGCCACCCTGCAGCAGTTGCAGGGGGCCTGCCAGTACCGGAGCCTGCCGGTCACGCGCCGACACCAGCAGCGGAAACTGCAACGGCAAAAGCCGGTAATCGAGACCAAGCAGCCGCTCGTTGCCCTCCAGCGGGTAGACATCGCTCACCACATCCCCCGGCGCCAGGGCGATATGGCGCATGTAAGGCACCGAAGCCACGGCATCCCGGGCCATGCCGTGAAAATGCTCGACACTGATGCTGCCGTCGGCGCTGATCAGCTGGGCGATGCCCTCGGCCTCGCTGAACGCCGCGCGCAACTGCGCCTCCAGCGCTCCGCGCACACCGGACAGACGTGCGGCCAGGTTAGCCACCTGCTCGGCCTGCTCGCGCTGGGCATCAAGGTGGCCGAGCACCATGGACAGGCCGATCCCGACCACGGCGAAACCTACCGGCAGCATGCGATTGAGGGTACGGCGCAGGGCGCCCTTTTCGGGCAAGGGGTCATCGAGTGCGGGGCGATTGTTGCTGGTCATAGGCCTGACATCGGAGTCGATTCATCCTGTATCGGCGCACCCCAGGCAATGTTGAGCCAGACTGGTTTTTTTCCTGCGCGGGGTGCATGCTCGGATGCTGAAGCGTTTCACCCAGCCAAATACAAGAGGTGCTAGCCCCATGGAACGTCTGCTCGACTCGCTGTTTCCCACCCCTGACGACATCCCCGCGCAATGGCGCCTGGGCGAGCCTCTGGTGCAACGCGACTACCTGGTGGCCGGTGAACTCAGGCACTGGGACGGCCCGCTGGCCACGGTGCACAGCCCGGTGTGGCTCAAGCACAGTGACGGCGAGCGCCAGGTGACCCTCGGCAGCGCCCCGCTGCTCGACGCCGACACCGCCCTCACTGCCCTGGACGCCGCGGTCCAGGCCTATGACAAGGGCCGCGGCGCCTGGCCGACGATGCGCGTGGCCGAGCGCATCCAGCATGTCGAAACCTTCCTGGCGCGCATGCGCGAACAGCGCACGGCGGTGGTCAAGCTGCTGATGTGGGAGATCGGCAAGAACCTCAAGGACTCCGAGAAAGAGTTCGACCGCACCTGCGACTACATCGTCGATACCATCAATGCGCTCAAGGACCTCGACCGCCGCTCCAGCCGCTTCGAGCTGGAACAAGGTACCCTCGGCCAGATCCGCCGCGCGCCATTGGGCGTGGCGCTGTGCATGGGCCCCTACAACTACCCACTCAACGAGACCTTCACCACGCTCATCCCGGCGCTGATCATGGGCAACACCGTGGTGTTCAAGCCGGCCAAGTTCGGCGTGCTGCTGATCCGCCCGCTGCTCGAAGCCTTCCGCGACAGCTTCCCGGCCGGGGTGATCAACGTTATCTATGGCCGAGGCCGCGAAACCGTCAGCGCCCTGATGGCCAGCGGCAAGATCGACGTGTTCGCCTTCATCGGCACCCACAAGGCCGCCGCCGACCTGAAAAAGCTGCACCCACGCCCGCACCGCCTGCGCGCAGCGCTGGGCCTGGACGCCAAGAACCCCGGTATCGTGCTACCCCAGGTCGACCTGGACAACGCCGTCGAAGAGGCGGTCACCGGCGCCTTGTCGTTCAACGGCCAGCGCTGCACCGCGCTGAAGATCCTGTTCGTCCATGAAGACGTGGTCGAGCCGTTCCTCGACAAGTTTCAGCGCAAGCTCGCCGCGCTCAAGCCCGGCATGCCCTGGGAGCCGGGCGTGGCGCTCACGCCACTGCCTGAGCCGGGCAAGCTCGACTACCTCGACGGCCTGGTGGCCGATGCCACCGGCAAGGGCGCGCGGGTGCTCAACGAAGGCGGTGGCCTCAGCCGTGGTTCGTTCTTCTACCCCGCCCTGCTCTACCCGGTCAGCCAGGACATGCGCGTCTACCACGAGGAGCAGTTCGGCCCGCTGGTGCCGGTGGTGCCCTACCGCGACCTGCAGACCGTGATCGACTACGTGCTCGACTCGGACTACGGCCAGCAACTGAGCCTGTTCGGCAACGACCCCGCCACCATCGGCGCGCTGGTCGACACCTTCGCCAACCAGGTTGGCCGCATCAATATCAATGCCCAGTGCCAGCGCGGGCCGGACACCTACCCGTTCAATGGCCGCAAGAACAGCGCCGAGGGCACGCTGTCGGTGCATGACGCGCTGCGGGTGTTCTCCATCCGCACGCTGGTGGCGACCCGGTTCCAGGAGGCGAACAAGGAACTGATCAGCGAGATCATCCGCAATCGCCAGTCGAGTTTCCTGACCACCGACTACATCTTCTGACCGACGACGCCGCCCCCGCGTTTGCATAACGCGGGGGCGGCGCGTTTTTTATAGGCAATCGATCTAAACCCCAGGTCGATTTCCTGCCCGCCTGAACGACTCTAAGTCACCACCGTGGCGCAACGCGCACATGGCCCACCCAGGTGAAAGGAGAGTACGCAAATGGCAGTCAAGCCCATCCCCGAAGGCCAGCACAGCATCACCCCCTACCTCGGCATCAAGGACGCCGCCAAGGCCATCGAGTTCTACAAGAAGGCCTTCGGCGCGGTCGAGATGTTCCGCCTTGAAGACCCCCAGGGCCGCGTCGGCCATGCCGAACTGAAAATTGGCGATTCCTCGCTGATGCTCGGCGACCCCTGCGACATGCCGAACACCCTTAAGCCGAGCCAGACCATCGAGCATCCCGCCGTCGGCCTGCACCTGTACGTCGAGGACTGCGACAAGGTCTTCGCCCAGGCGATCGCCGCTGGCGCCCAGCAGTTGAGCGAGGTGAAGGACCAGTTCTACGGCGACCGCAGCGGCACCTTGAAGGATCCGTTCAACAACATGTGGTTCATCTCTACCCACAAGGAAGACCTGAGCGTCGAGGAAATCCGCGCCCGCGCGGCGAAAATGTTCGGCGGCAATTAAGCTGCAAGCCTCAAGCTGCACGCTTCAAGTTGAATCCCACGCGGCTTTGCTTGAAGCTTGCAGCTCGTAGCTTGGAGCTGCCCCTCAATGCGAATCATCGAAAAATCCGCCGCGCAAGTGCGCAGCCTGACCCCGGCAGAAGAAGAACTGCTGGTCGGCTTCGTCAACGCCACCCTCGCCGGCCCCCGACTGCTGCAGGCCAACCAGTGGCTGATGAAAGTGCGCGGCGCCAACCAGTGGCTGGCCTGCGACTGCCGCAAGGACGCCTTGCCGGTGCTCAACATCTCGTTGAACGGCAGCACCGGCACACTGTTCCTGCGCAACAACCCCGACACCCCCGAACACGCCCCCGGCTGCCCGTTCAGCAAGGATGAACGCGAAGCCGCGGAGCGCAGCGAGGAAATCAACCAACCTGCCGCCTGGCTGGCCCCGGATACGCCCCTGCGGCTGATCGGCGACTACCGCCGTGCCGATGAGCGCGAAGCGAGCGAAACCAGCCCGCGCACACCCGGCGAGCGCCGTGAACAGCAGCGCCTGCTGTCGCTGCTGCTGACCTGGATCGAGGCCAGCGGCCTGAACCTCTACGCCACCCACCTGAAGAAGGACCTCACCGCCCAGTTCGCCGAGCTGCGTGGCGTGGCCGCTCGCTACCCGTTGTTGGAGCGGGTGCCGGCCAGCAACTACCTGGAAACCCGCCTGGACATGAAGCACATGATGATGCTCAAGGCCCGCCTGCGCGAAGCCACGGTGTTCGGCAACCACCGCCGCCATGGCCTGCTGCTCGACTGCGTGGAGCAGATCAAGGGGCGCAAGGTGATCAATGCGCGCAGCGAGGACGGCTTCGACTTCCAGGGCCACCACCAGTACTGGGGCGGCAACCGCACCAGCGGTCCACTGCTGGCCCTGGCGCTGTATTCGCCGGCCACTGCCGGCAGCCACTTCTACGAAATGATCCACGTGGCCAGCGTGCCGGTGCTGTCGCGCGCGCAGCTGTTCCCGGTGTACCGCGACGAAGAGCGCGAACCGCTCAAGGCGCTGGTGTCGCTGATCGACTGGATGGCCGGCAAAGGCGTGAAGGTGCTGATGCGCCGCCCGGTGATCGGCGGCCAGGTGATGGATGAGCTGGTGCTCACCTCGGACCAGGACCGGGTGCTGTCGGTGTCGTTGCTGGAGCAGCCGGTCGGCCCGGAGCCGGACACCGAGCATTTCAAGCGCTACGCCGACTTCAAGAGCCTGGAGACCTTCCGCAAGTACGTGGCCGGGTTCTTCATGCGCGAGCGCTAGGCGGACAGCGATGAAACAACAGGAAAGATTGGCCCGAAACAGATGTGGGAGCTGGCTTGCCAGCGATGCGCCGCGCGGGCGGCGCTCGATTTCATAGGCGCTGCAAAAATACCGGCAAGCACTTGGCAGCCATCACGCGATATCCCGACAAGCACCTAGTGGTCATCACAGAATCCTAATTTTCAGGGCCAATAGTGTGGCGCCCAGCGCTCGCCCTGGGATCAGACGTGGGCCACCAGGTGCATGGCGACACTCTTACAGCGCCTTCAAGATCGAGCGCCGCCCGCGCGGCGCATCGCTGGCAAGCCAGCTCCCACATCTGTTTCGGGCCAGTCACTCCTGTGACTTCATCGCTGTCCGCCTTGGCGCATCTCTCAATATCTGCGAAGCATCGCCAGTGCCCGCCCCGATTCCCCAAAGCTGGGGCCACCTGCCCACCCGAATTTTTAAATTTGTAGATAGCTAGCCAGACTGCAGCCCCCGCCGCTAAAGGCCTGCAGAGCATCCTGAGCAACCTGGCACAACACTTGCCGACTCCTCCCCAGACGCCCCAACCCATGGGCCCGTTTGCAGGAGGAATCGACTCATGCACCGACCGACACCCCGTCCGCTGGCCATCGCGATCGTCGCCGGCCTGCTCCAGCTACCGGCACAGGCTGCGTTGTATGCGGTCGACCCCGGTCCCTACCCACCCGCGCCCGCAAGCGGCTTCCCAGCCTGGTATCAGGACAGCCATGGCCGCACCCTCGACCTGTGCCTGACCAAGGCCGTGAGTTCTCGGGTTGCCGGTGCGCCCGGCGCGCCAGCCTACATGTGCACGCTGTTGCCCACCCCCGGCGTGTTCGATGACACCCAACCCATAGTGTTCCCCACCAATTTCCCCGACGAAGCCTTCTGGTTCACCGCCGATGCCGCGATCGTCGACGCCGCCCGCGGTATCGACCTGAGCTTTGGCACAGCCATCGAAGCGGCCTTCGCCGCCGAAGAGCCGAAGGCCGGCGACCAGGTCAGCTTCGCCCGAGTGCGCATTCGCGTCGATGTCCCGGTGGCAGGCACCTATACCGTCACCCACCCCTATGGCGTCGAAGTGTTCGACGTGCCGGCTGGCGGGCGCCGGGCGATCAACATGACCCGCGACATCGGTATCGCCGGTGCGGGCGACTTCAGTGGCGCACTCAAGGGCGATGTCGGGCCGTTCCTGCGCAGCGTCAACGGCCCGTACACCGAAGGCAACGAACGTTTCATCGGCGACCCCAACCTGGACGAGCCGGTCACTGGCAGCCCGTTCAACACCAACTTTGTGCGCATCGAAGGCCCCAACGGCATCGACCTGCGCACCACGGTCTTCAGCGTGTCCGGCAAGCTGTCCGAGGTCAACCGGCCTACCCCGCTGATCCCGCAGCGCAGCACCTACTCCCGGCATACCGAAAACGGCAATCTGCGCGCCCAGCAGGATGTGTTCGTCATGGCGCCGCCGGCACCGGCCACCGTCACCCTCAGCAGCCAGAACCCGGCACTGGCCTTGGGCGAAGCCAACGGCACCGGCAGCTGGTATGCCCAGTCCGTACTCAACCCCACCCTGCCACTGACCCTGCAGGTCACCGCCGACAACAGCCTGGCCATCACCACCAGCACCCCGACCACCACGCCGATGCCCTTGACCGATCTGGTGGTGATCAGCCGCGCCGAATACAGCCTGGGCAGCGGCCAGCTGACCGTGGTGGCCAGCAGCAGCGACGAGACCAGCCCTCCAGCCCTGACCGCGCATACCGGCAACGGCGCGCTGATCGGCAACCTTAGCGGCAGCGGCGCGGTGAAATCCATGACCACCGGGCTGACGCCGATACCACCGGCCACGGTGCAAGTCAGCAGTAGTAATGGCGGCAGCGACAGCGAACCCGTGGTGCTGGTGCCATGAACAGACTTCCAGGAGGCAGCATGAATACTTGGTCACGCCGGGCGCTGTGCGCCGCCGGTTTCAGCCTCAGCGTGAGCAGCGCGGCCTGGGCCGTGCTGACCGAGGTCGACCCGGGCCCCTACACCTTCGCCACCGGGGGCTACCCCATGTGGTACAAGGACGCCACCAACCTGTCGCTGGAACTGTGCCAGTCGCGTGCCACCAGTACCCGCTTCCCCGGTGCGCCAGGCGCCCCGGCCTACATGTGCACCCTGCTGCCGGAGCCTGGGGTCTATGACGACACCTTGCCGCTGGTGTTCCCCGACAACTGGCCGCCCGAGATGTTCTGGTTCCTCGCCGAGACCTCGATCCCTGCAGTAGGCAACAGTGGCTACGAGCTGGAAGTCTATGTGGCCGGCGTAGAGGCGGCCTTCGCCGCCGAGAACCCGGTCGACGGCGACCAGCAGAGCTTCGCCCGCATCCGCATCCGCGCCTCGATACCCACCGCAGGCACCTACACCATCACCCACCCCTATGGCGTGGAAACCGTCACCGTCGCCGCCAACCAGGTGGGCCGCCGCGCGGTCAACATCACCCGCGACATCGGCATCGGTGCCCCGGGGAACTTCAGTGGAGCGCTCAACGGCGACATCGGTCCGTTCCTGCGCGGTGTCGGCGGCCCGTACACCGAAGTCAATCCGGACACCGGCGCCACCGAAACCTTCGTCGGCGACCCCAACACCACCGAAGCGGTGACCGGCAGCCCGAATAACACCAACTTCGTGCGCATCCAAGGCCCGGCGGGCACGATCCAGACCAACACCTTCACAGTCTCCGGCAAGGTCCTCGACCAACGCGCCCAGACCCCGGTCACCCTTGAGCGCGCCACCTACTCGCGCACCGGCGTCGGCACCCGCGTCGAAGTCTTCGCCAAGGCGCCGAACACCGCCAGCCTGTGCCTGCGCAATGGCCTGGCGCTGGTCGGCTCGCCACCCTCGCCCTGCCAGTTCAACCTGCTGCCAGACAACAACGGGCTGTTCTTCAGCCAGCAGTTGAGCCAGGCCGCACCACCGCCAGTGGTGGTGGTCACCGCCAGCAGCAGCGGCGGCACCACCAAACCCACCGCCGTGTCGAGCAAGCTCAGCGACGTGGTACGGGTCACCAACGCCCGCTACGACTGGGTCACCAAGCGCCTGCTGGTCGAGGCCCGCTCCAGCGACGAGGTGGCAGTGCCAGACCTGGTGGTGCAAGGCTACGGGCGCATGTCCAAGGCCGGCGTGCTGCAAAGCCTGACGGTCAACGACCTGAACCAGCCACCCGCCAGCATCACCGTCAAGTCCGCCCATGGCGGCAGCGACGTCGAGCCGGTGGTGGTGGTCGGCAACGCGCCGATCTCGGCCGGCAACCAGCCGCCGCTGGCCCAGGCCGACAGCGGCAGCACCAGTGTCGGCGTCCCGGTCACCCTCAACCTGCTGGCCAACGACAGCGACCCGGATGGCAACCTGCCACTGACCATCAGCGACCTCACCCAACCCGGCACCGGCCTGGGCGGCGTGGTGATGAACGGCACCACTTCCGTTACCTACACACCACCGGCCGGCGCCACCAGCCCGCTGGTGGCGACCTTCAGCTACCGCGCCATGGATGCCAAGGGGCTGAAGTCGGACCCGGCCACGGTCACCGTCAACGTCACGCCCAACCGGGCACCCACGGCAGTGGCCGACAGCGTCGCCACCCTGGGCGTACCCCTGACCATCGACGCCTTGGCCAACGACACCGACCCGGAGGGCAATCTGCCGCTGACCATCGCCAGCGTCACCCAGCCGATCCCGGCCGGGCGCGGCACGGTGAGCAGCAACGGCAGCACCATCACCTACACGCCACCGGCCACGGTCACCGCAGCGTTCAGCACCACCTTCACTTACATCGCGCGTGACTCGATCGGCGCCCTGTCCACCCCTGGCACGGTCACCGTGCAGGTGTCGCCACGGCCACCCCAGGAGACCTTCGCGGTCACCGCGGCAACGGTCACGGCCCGCTCCAACAACCGCTACAACTGGGACATCAGCGGCACCTCATCGGTGACCACGGGCAACACCATCACCGTACGGGTGACCACCACCACCGGCGTGCAGACCCTGGGTACCACCACCGTGCCGGTCACCGGCCGCTGGCGCCTGGCCGTCAGCAACAGCACCACGGCAGTACCGACGGCGGCGCCTACGGCAACCGTGACCAGCAGCCAGGGCACCACGCGCACCGTCAACGTGGTGGTGCAGTAAGCCAAAGGAGCGCGCCATGAAACGCCTGTCCCCGCTGCTGCTGTGCCTGGCCCTGAGTGGCCAGGCCTGGGCCGACGATCTGATGGACAACGCCGACCTCGCGGCCGGCAACGACCTGGGCGAGCCGCTGGTGCTGCGGCTGCTGCCCAGCGCTGCCGGCCAGCTGGCGGTGATCGAGCAGCAGGGCAACGGCAACCGCGCCGCCCTCGACCAGAACGGTGTGGCCCTGCTGGGCCAGATCGTCCAGGCCGGGGGCGCGCAGGAGGCGTACATCCTGCAGCAAGGCAGCGACCTGATGGCCTCGATCAACCAGCAGGGCTACGGCAACAACGCATCGATCCGCCAGAACGGCAGCGGCAACACGGCCGCCATCGAGCAGATCGGCAACCACAACACCGCCACCATCGAGCAGAGCGGCACGGGGCTGACCAGCGCCGTGACCCAGGCCGGCAATGGCCAGCAAGTGCACATCACCCAATACCGTTAACGCCATCGAAACCGCAGGAGGCTTCACCATGTACAAGCTCGCCCCCTTGAGCGCCGCCATTGTCCTGGCGCTGGCCGGCCAGGCCATGGCCGACGACAGCACTTCGACCCAGACCCAGCAAGGCAACAAGAACATCGCCGAAGTGAAACAGACCCAGGCCTCGTACGCCTCGGCCAGCCAGAGCCAGACCGGCCGCGACCACAACCACATGGCCGTGCAGGACAACAGCACCAGCGATATCCAGCAGATCGCCACCGGCTCGCTCAACGCCGGCTACGCCGAGCAGCTGTTCGAAAACGGCAGTCAGATCACCCAGCTGTCCGGCGGCACCCTCAACGACGCCTTCGCCAGCCAGTCGGTGGGCGAGAACAACCAGGCCCTGCAGATGCAGGAAGGCACCGGCAACCGCTCGGTGATCTGGCAGGACACCCAACTCGGCAGCCAGGCCACCACCCAGCAATCGGGGCAGCGCAACGACGCCACCATCGAGCAACTGTTCGGCGGCAGCAACAACCGCAGCCTGATCAACCAGAGCGGCAACGACAACCAGGCCGCCGCCGAGCACCTCACCCACCAGGACGGCGACATCGCCATCTACCAGCAGGGCCGGGAAAACTGGGCCTACGGCGACCAGCGCAACGGCTTCGGCGGCACCATTGGCATCGACCAGTACGGCACCGGCCATTCCGTGGAGGTGTGGCAGGACAACCAGACCGCCAGCCAGGCCAGCGTCTACCAGACCGGCCAGCTCAACGAAGGCTACATCGACCAGAGTTTCGGCGAGGGCAACAGTGCCACCCTGAGCCAGAACGGCCGCGCCAACGCCAGTTGGTCGGACCAGTTCGAGACCAACCAGTCGGTGACCAGCATTTCGCAGACCGGCAACAACAACCTGCACTTCACCTACCAGACCGGTGACAACCACAGCCTGACCATCACCACCCAGGGCAACGGCAACAAGGTCCTGGCCAGCAACTGGAAGGGCGAGAAATCCGGTGGGCAGTTCGGCAACGACCAGCGCGCCGAGATCCGCCAGGTGGGCAATCAGAACAGCGTCAACCTCAACCAGAAGGACACCGGCCAGTTCGCCAAGCTGAGCCAGAACGGCAACCGCAATACCATGGAAACCAAACAGGCCGATACCAATAACGAGCTGTATTTCGAGCAGAACGGCAGCGACAACCTGCTGATTGCCGACCAGCGCGGTACCGCCAACTACGCCGAGGGCATTTCCGCCGGCAACGGCGGCATCGTCAACATCGACCAGTCCGGCAGCGGTAACCAGAGCTACACCTACCAGCTGTACGGCAGCGGCAACCAGGCCACCATCAAACAGACCGACGGCGTCAACGTCGCCTACGTGACCCAGGGCGGCAACGGCAACCAGGCCTTCGTCGACCAAGCCGGTGCCAGCCAGACCGCCAGCATCACCCAGTACGGCAACACCAACATGGCCACCGTCACCCAGCACTGACCCGCTCCCCCTTTGAACTGCGGTGTCCGCTCTCCCTGGCGCCGCGGTTCCTTTTTCCCTCACCTGGCAACAGCGCTACACTGGCCGCCTGTTCTGCCTGCTCGGCCGCCACCTGATGATCCAGTCCGACCTCGACCTGTTCGGCCCCCAGCCACAACGCCTGGCCAGCCATACCGTGCTGCTGCCCGGCTTCGCCCTGGGCGAGGTCGAAGCCCTGCTCGATGCCTTGCGCCCGGTGCTGCGCGCCGCACCCTGGCGGCACATGCACACCCCCGGCGGCCAGCGCATGGCGGTGGCGCTGAGCAACTGCGGGGCACTGGGCTGGGTCAGCGATGAGCGCGGCTACCGCTACAGCCCGCTCGACCCCTTAAGCGGCCAGCCCTGGCCGGCCCTGCCAGCCGTGTTGCTGGCACTGGCCGGGCGCGCTGGCGCGCTGGCCGGGTTCGAAGGCTTCGTGCCGGACGCCTGCCTGATCAACCACTACCTGCCCGGCACCCGGCTGAGCCTGCACCAGGATCGCGACGAGCGCGACTTCGGCCAGCCGATCGTGTCGATTTCACTGGGGTTGCCCGCAGTGTTCCTGTTCGGCGGGCTGCAACGCGCCGACCGCGCGCAGCGAATCGCGCTGAACCATGGTGACGTGCTGGTCTGGGGCGGCGAAGACCGCCTGCGCTTTCACGGCGTGCTGCCGATCAAGCCCGGCGTGCATCCTCGACTGGGGGAGCGGCGCATCAACCTGACTTTGCGCAAGGCGGGGTAAGGACTTTACGGCCCACGCTGGTCAAAGCGCAGCGACCGTCTTTACTTGCTGTAACACCCACCCACATCGGTGTGCGCCTATGAAGATCGTGGTCACCAGCATCCTCGTCGACGACCAGGCCAAGGCCCTGGCGTTCTACCACTACGTGCTCGGCTTCGAGCCCAAACATGATGTACCCATGGGCAAGCATCGCTGGCTCACCCTCACCTCCCCCAACGACCCCAACGGCGTCGAGCTGCTGCTCGAACCCGATGCCCATCCGGCAGCCAAGACTTACAAGACTGCGCTGAAACAGGATGGAATCCCGGCCACCTCGTTCAGCGTGCGCGATATCCAGGGCGAATACACCCGGTTGTGCAAGGCCGGCGTGCAGTTCACCCAGCCACCCACGGATGTGGGGCCGGTGACTGTGGCGGTATTCGACGATACCTGCGGCAACCTCATCCAGATCGCGCAACGTCACTGACCCCGACGCTATCGGGCAACGCCGCGGTGGCGTCGCCCTTGCTCGCTCCGCTACATTGCTCGATCCCGCTCAGCGCAGCCACAACAAGGAAAAACCATGCGCTATGAATTCAGCGAGGTCCTCAACGACCTGGTCGACTATTTCCTGCTCGGCGACATTCAGCTGCTGGAGCACTTCAAGCACGAACACGATCTGCCCGATGACCTGGCGCGCGCCTTCACCACTGGAGACAGTGGCGACCTGGCGGTGCACGAGGGCGTAATCCTGCCTTTGGCCGGTATCGACAACCTGCCTTACCGCATCCTGTTCACCCTCGATGAGGGCACCCCGGCCCTGCTCGAACCGGGCAGCCGCCTCAAGCACCGCCGTAAAGGCCATGTGCTGCGGGTGGAGAACCGCGCACTGATGCTGTTCACCTGGCGCGTGCTGCAGCATTTCACCAACAAGACCCTGGGCGACCTGCTGGCCCGCTACCAGGAGCCAGGGCGGCCGATCATCGAGCTGGCCAACGGCTTGTATGAGGTGGAGGTGCTGGCGGGGGCGCTGGTGCGCGATGGGCTGTACGAACCGGCGTTCGAGTTCGTCTTGAAGAAGACTTACAGCCACGCCGGCAACGCCAAGGTCGATACCGGCTATCGCTACAGCCTGCGCGGGTATTTCGACTGAGTG